>JAJSZW010000033.1 GCA_030262895.1 Deltaproteobacteria bacterium
ACGCCCGTCCTGGGGAAGGCGTTTTTCAGCGATGTTCATCTTTGCCATGACCTTGATTCTGGAGATCAGGGCCGGCTGTATCCATTTCGGAGGGGTAAGCAGATCATAGAGAATACCATCCACACGGTGTCTGACCTTGAAACTGTCCTGATAAGGCTCAATGTGTATATCGCTTGAGCGGGCCTTTACTGATTGAGAAATAATATGGTTCACGAGTTTGATAATAGGCGCATCACTGGTGTCATCCAGAAGATCCGCTCTATCCTCAATTTCACTGATGATAGTGGCGCCGTTTTCTTCCATATTCTGCACCAGTTGCTCAGCGGAATCCTTACTCAGGTCATATGAGATGTTGATAACAGAAAGAATTGCATTCTTTGTTGAAAGAACAACTTTAAAATCTTCCAGCCCGAGAATCCTGATCAGGTCATCAAGTGGCTGGAACGAGGCAGGATTATTTATAGCGATTATGCAGCCAGGGGCATGGTTGCTTCTTTCCAGCGGAACCATGGTATATTTCTTTAGAAATTGAATCGGCACATGCCGGGTAAGCTCGGATTTTAAATTATCAAGCGGAAGCTCCGGCTGGAAAGGAATATCATACTGGATGCTTAATGCTTCAAGAAGTTGTATCTCAGTAATTAAATTTTTCCGGATAAGTATTTCTCCGAAAGCACCTCCTTTTTCTTTTTTTATCTTTTGAACTTCGCTAATATCTTCTTCTGAAATGCCGAAGTTATCTTTAAGTATATCTGATAGATGTTTTAACATATTATAAGTGAAATTATCCCGAAGGTTTTAATTTTTTGGAATCGGATTTATCTTTCTTTTTTTTGTACATCTTGATGTTGCCTTCTTTTATTTTGTCGATCTGATCTTTCTTCTTTTTGTAGACCATATCTGCTTCCGCAGGATTTTTTACAACATGGGGTGTGAGAAAAATAAAAAGATTGGTCTTGTCATTTGATTTTGACATTGACTTGAAAGCCCATCCAAGCACAGGTATATTTCCAAGGCATGGAACCATGTATTCTATGTTGGAAAAGCTGTCGTCGATAAGTCCGCCTATAACAACGGTATTTTTATCCTTGACAATAACTGTTGTATCAATGGTGCGCTTTAAAGTGGTTGGACGAAACTCTCCGCTGCTTGATTCCAGCTTGGTTACCTCCTGGGAAATGTTGAGGCGGACCATCCTGTCCTTGCTGATTTGTGGCGTAATCTTCAAAGTTATTCCGACATCTTTATATTCATAATTGCTATAGTTTATATCTGACCCTGTGCTTGTTGTATCCTGTCTGGTTATATAGGGGATATTTTTTCCAACAGTGATGCTCGCTTCCTCATTATCTGTGGTTAGAATCTGCGGTGTTGAAAGTATATGAACATCTTTGTCCTTCTTATGTGCCTGTATGACCGCCGCCAGGTTGGGAAAGTCAATGCCTTCGATTGTAACAGATTCACCAAAAACACCCAGAGAAAAACCGGAAGGCAATGAGCCTGCGGCCATTTTTGTTACGTTGTCGTATACATTCCCGCCTTCGCCGCTAAAGCCGCCGCCAAAGAATCCTGTCTTACTCTGACCGTCATAGTCTGTCTTGCCGCCCGCCTGCCACTCTGTTCCAAGATTAAATTCCTTGTTCACATTTACTTCCATGATCAAACATTCAATATAGACCATTGCCCTTGGAATATCCAGCTTCTTTATTATCTCTTCAATGACCAGATAGTCATCCTTTTCCGCCATAATAATGAGGCTGTTGGTGGCCTTATCCGCTTTTATTATGACATCGCCTGAAATAAGAGGGGCTTCTTTTTTCCCTTTGGCGGGGCTTTGCTTTTTTGCCGGCAGTTCCTGCAGAACCTTTGCCAGATCTTCGGCCGTGGCATTTTCAAGATAATAAACACGGATTTTCTCTTTGCCTCGCGGAACCTCCCTGTCAAGCAGCTTAACAAGTTTCTTAACCCTGACAGTATCATTTTCGCTGGCAAGTAAAACAATTGTGTTTGTTCGCTCATCAGCTACGAATGTGACCACTTTACCCGGATCTTTTTTCTTCGATTTTGCTGTTGTTTTGAAGACGGAACTTAATATTTTAACAAGTTTTGTTGCATCGGAAAATTCAATGGGTATTACCGATATCTCCTGGCCGATGCCTGTAATGTCGATTAATTTGAGAATCCGGACAAGTCTTGTAATATTTGAATAGACATCTGTAACTATCAGCATATTTGTCGGAGGATAGGACAGTATCACGCTGCTTTTAGAGATCATTGGCGCAAAAAGCCGTTTTATTTCATCTGAATCAGCGTATGTTAAGGATATAATTTGTGTGACTATTTTATCTTCCGGAGAAGTAAGCTCATCTTTAAATCTGGTTTCAATATTCTTTGATCGTGCGTCCGGCGCTGGTATGATTTTGATTATTTTATCGGTTTTTACCGTGGCGTAGCCATTGACTTCAAGAACGGATTCAAAGACCTTGTAAGCCTCTTTCACTGATATTTTGGTCGGAGAAATTATTGTCACTTTACCCTTTACCCGCTTATCTACAACAAAATTCTTTCCGGTAAGTTCACTGATGAATTTGATAAAGACATTAATATCAACGTCATTGAAATCTATGGAAACGAATCGTTCGACTTCTTTGTTTGTATTTGGAGATTCAGCAGCATTTCCGGATGTTGTGGCTGATTGCGCCATTAAAGAACCTGTAAAAAAGAACAAATAAATGCAGACAAATAAGCATAAAATATTTTTTGAAGTATTGGTGTATGATTTCATTTTAATCCCGGTTGTTGTAAAATAGCCCGTTATTTCATCAACTTTTGTGATTTAATACTATAGCAGCTCAACAGCTCATCAGCTCAATAGCTTAACAGCTAAGAGCTCGCCCGAAGGGCGCTATTTAATATTATAATTAATAGTTTTTTGCCGGCCTTTTCGTTTTAGTTGAAGCTGAACATTGGATGATGACTTCAGACTTTCATAAAACTTCTGAGCATCATCAACTGATGCAATATTTTTTCCATTAACACCTGTAATAATATCCCCATTTTTCAATCCCATTTCTGAGAATATGGAGTCTGATCTGATACTGCTTAGAATGAGACCTTTTGGTTTTCCATTAGAAAAATGAGGTCGTATTTTTACCTGTTTCATGAGATCATTTACATTTTTAACAGCCTTGTCAATCTGTGAACGTTTTAAGGTAATATTTTGCGAAAAAGATCCCCTTGATCTCTTAGAGGAGATGATTGATTTATAATCGCCGGCCTTTTTTTCCAGTTCCAGGATTTCATCCTTGCCGTTAACATTTAAAATAACTTTTTCTCTTAAAATTATTTTTAGTGTTGCATTTTGTATTGTATCGCCAACTTTGTAAAGATTTTGTTTTTTCCCTTTTTGTTCTTCAATAACGGCATATGTTTTGCCACCGTCACCTGTAACCGTTCCCCATAATTTTAACTTTAGATCCGTTTGTTTCAGTGACTCAATATTAACCGGTTCTATTTTATTTGTTTTCTTTTTTGTATTGAAAAGATTCCGTTCAATTATTGTGTTGTAATAAGATATTGGATGAACAGTTCCCTCTTCGGGTGATGATATCTGTTTGCCCATTGATATTGCAGGATGTCCATGATCAAGTTTACCGGCTGTTGGTATATAAAAAGCATTTACACCAAAATATATGGCAGCTGATATTAAAAAGATATTTAAAATGTTAACGTATATTTTCATATTGCTATTTCAAATCTCCGCTCTCTGCTCCCCGCTCCCTGCCTCTCAAATTTCAGATGTTTCAACCCGTAAAAGCGCATTTATAAAAGGCTCTTTTTTGCCTGTTTTTGAAATTGAAAGTCTTGTGATGTACACAATGTTTTTTGATGTTTCTACCATATGCAGGAAAGATGTCAGTTCTTTGAGCGTTATGGCCTGAAGCTTCATTGCTACAATTGAGGTCTTGTATCCAGTGTTTTTATCGACAGAAGTAGAAGGCTTCATATAAACTATATTGTTTTTTATGCCCGCTTTATCTGAAAATTTGTCAAGAAAGGAAAAAAGTGTAAAATCTTTTTCCCTTTTTGAAAACTGAACCCTTGCCAGTTCAGCCCCTCTGTTCATGGCATCATATTTTGATTTTAAAAGTTGTATCTCTTCGAGCTGGCCTGATTTAACCGGAATGGCTCTGGTTAGACGCTTCCTTTTTTCAATAAGGGGGGATATAAATTGAATTAATACAATAAGGCATATAAGACCTGATACAGCATAAATTGAATATTTTTCACGTCTATTTAGTTTCATATTTACTCGTTGCTGATTGCTCGTCGCTGGTTACTGGTTGTTGGTTGCTCGTTGTAACCAGCAACGAGCAACTATAGCTGTACCTTTAATTTAAAGTGTACACGGTTGTCTGATTTATTCATGTTGGCAGAGCTGATTGTTACTTTATTGAACAAATCCGACTGTTCCAGCCCACGCTTTATATCATCCACAGAATTGAATCTGTTTGTGTCTCCGGCAATCGATACGCTTTCCATATCCACTACAAGATTTGTAAGGTTAACATCAATGTCCCTGGGCGTAAACTCACTGATATCCTTTAAAATGTCAATAGCGTACGTATGTTTGCCGGTTTCTCCGGAAAACATTGAGGATTTTTGAGCCTCTTTTAACTTTACACGCATCTGCTGAATTGGATCGACAATATTTTTTACATCAGGGAATGTTGTTTTGAAGATATCGGTTATTTGATTATTCAGGCCAGCCAGCTTTTTTTCCATTGAATGAGTTTTGAGGACAACATTAATAAATATTAAAGCCAGAACCAGCCCTGCAAGTATTCCTGTTTTGATTAAACTTTTTTTGTGCTCCACCCAGTAATTTTTTGCCGCAAATGGGCCTTTGTGAAAATTAAAAACTTTAAACCCCTCAATTTCCGATAGAGCAAGGGCCAGCGCGTTGTCCATTTGTTCCGATTTCCAATACAACGCAGGATTTTTTCTGGTAAAGCCTGTGTGGCTGAGAAGATCGGTTCGTTTGGCAGATATTCCCAGTATGCGCTCCATATCCTGCTTGTAATTTACTGTATCAGAATTGTATCCTGTAATAAATATTTCATCCGGCTGAAGATTAAAACCGAAAATCTCTTCACTATTATAAAGTGTCCGCTTAATTTCATTGCAGAGCGATTCCGCTATTGATGAACCGGCCGCGCCTGTTAGAAAGGAACGTATGAGATATATCTGTCCTGCAACATGAATAAACACAGAGCAGTTCCTGTTGCCCATATCGACAAAAAGCCGGTTTTCAGGCACAGTTGTGTCACTGGAAAGACAGAGTGCTGTTGGATAGCCTCCGACAGTAACAATTTTGGGTTTGATATTAAAGGACGCAAGTGTATTAAGGTATAATTTTAGTGCGGATTTTTCAACTGCGGCCGCAATGACATCTGTAGAATCAACGGGACCTGATCTACCCTGCAACTTTATGGAATTATAATCTATTATGAGATCATCCACAAGAAACGGCAGCGTTGACTCAAGTTCATAGGGCAGTATTTGTTTTATTTTTTTTTGTTCCTTGAAGGGGAGCTTAATATTTCTGTAAGATATTTGGTTTGCGGGAAATGAAGCAATACATACGCAACCTGCTATATCCATTTTTTTTGTAATAATATCAAGTGAGTATGACATTATACTCTCAAGATCTTTTTGATCTGATATCGGAACATATTCATGAGCTTCTATAAGGTTTTCCTTAATATTATTCTTTACCAACACTGCTGATACAGAATCATATCGAATATCAAGCCCAAGGACCTTCTTGCTCATGGTATTTAATAATATATTTTGAAGCTTTTTCATAATACTTGATATATCAGGCTTACTCTGTCTGCCAGCTTAAAATTTTGCATTTCCATTTGTTCGATGTATTATCTTTTATGCGCTGAACTATTGCTGTTGTTGTCATTTCCATTTCACGCAGTTTCGCAACAGACACAATTCGGAAAAAATTGCTTGAAGTTGTGATAAGCTCCGGATCAATTGTAATATCGCTACGCCCGGATACATGCTTATACCACGTTAAACTTGAAAGGTCATGTATATATTCCAAATCGGTTTTTTCCTGCCGGTAATCAAATATTTCCTGTGCAAGATGTTCATTTCCTGAAGGCAGGAGCGCCGTTAGAACCGGAAGCTCTGCTGTGTTGATATTTATTTTACCTTCATAAGCGCCGGAATCCGTTATTCCATAGATAGTCGTATATCTGGAAATACCAGGTTGTTCTTCATGGCCGTAGAAAAGATCAAACGTAATGCCTCTGATAAGAGCAAGTTCGTCAAGGTATGTTAGCTGACCGTTTCTGCAGGAATATGGAGGATCAAGAGCCTGATAATAGTCTGATTCAGCCCCGTTTAGCCCGGTAATCGCATCATCATCGCCCGAATCAAGCCAGTCTTTAACAGAGTTTATAATTGTTCTGGGCTCAATCTCTTCAAACAGATCATCTTGAAAGATGAAATAGCTCAAAAAACGGTCCCACATAAACATTTGGGCATCATTTGACTCGCGTCCTTCAGGGAATCGAACAATAGCGTTTACCTGGATTCTGCTTAGTTCGTCGCTGATTGAAACTGTGACCTTTCCATCCTCAAATGGAATGTCATTAAGTATCTCTATTATTTTCTCCGGATCAGCCCAGCCTTCCTGCATAGAGTCTATTTCCGATTCCTTTTTATCCTTTATAAGCATTGCCATTGCCGCATTTATACCGGATGACGATATATGCAAAAGAGTCAGCCGGTCACGAGCGGCAGCAGTTGTCATAACAGCCGAGCCGGCATTTCTGCGTAATTCCAATGATACCGCAATTAATACAGTTGTAATGGATAACGTAATCAGCAGGGCTATTCCATGATTGTTTTTTAGCATCATTTTAGGTTTTTAAAAAGATTTTTTTTCTCTGTGAACCGGTATAGCTACCATGGTTTCGAAGAGTTGAAAATCTGAATCGTTGCCGATTTCGAGTTTTATGCTTATTGCTACAGGCGTTTCATTCCCGAATTGTTCAAGATCAGAATCCCAATTTTCATATTCGGCTCCTTCCTGATCATAATAAATGAACGTGAGTGATTTGACGTTTTTACACAATACAGGGTCGCTTTTTTTTTCTTCAAATGGCTTGTAGGAGCACATGTTGTTTGCGCGCTTCAGCACAAAATCGTTTTCATTGCCTGCCTGAACATAATAAACTATTTCCGATATTTTGCCTTGAGGTTTATATTTAATTGGCACATGAGCAAGTGAAGTAAATCTAAGCCTTGAAAAGTCGGCGCCATCTATATCTGAGATGTCTCCTGTAATTCGGTAAGTATCCGGAAAGTCGTCAAAATCCGGAGGAGAGTACGCAGGCAGCAGACATACATATATTGACTCCAGATCAACAATCATACGATTAAGGCAATTCTGTCCCATTTCATAGGATGAAATGGTTTTATCAACAGTTTCGGAACTGGACAAAACAAAATTATATGAACCAAAAACAGTTGTAACAACAATGGCAAATATAAAAATCGAAATCAGGATTTCAAGAAGTGTAAAACCAAAAGAGTTTTGAATTTTGATGTTAGTCATATCCACAGACCAGCCAGCCATAGCTTATGATAATTCAGCATCCCGAACACGGACAAAGAAGTTTGTCTATGCCACCCTAATCATCCAATTCATTCCAGCATTAACATTCCCTCAAACCCAACAAACCTGTATTTTCTCAGGTTATAAGTTAGTTCATCGTTATTAAAGGATATGGTAACATCAAATTTTTTAAGATCTTTAGCGGTTGTGCCAAGAAAGTTAGATTCAATATCCTCTATTGATACATTCCATCTGTATCCCGGGAATTCCTCCCCAAAATTTCCCGAATCATCTGTCAGTTCATTTGATGTGGTTATTTCAAGTTCCGCAATTTTGCCATGTGCCAGCAGCGGTGCGGTTGTATAAAATTTTACTGAGGCATTCATGGATATGGTTTGGATGTGCATTCTATAAACAGCAACAAGGACAATGGCAATTATGGAGATTGATACCATGATTTCGAGCAATGTAAAGCCGGTAGCCGGCTTAAGCTTAACCTTCAAATCCCGAATATTCCTCATACAGTTTTACTTTTGATAAAAAAGGTTCAATAAGAAAGGAGAGCTGGTTGTTATCATCGTCTTTGATATGAATCAACGCCATGTCAGAATGGCCGTCAGGGTAAAAACAGATATCGGCCAGGCCGGATATGATTTTATTATTGCCCGGGAACTCAACATCCAGCACTTCAACACCATCCGGAATCAAGAATCCTTGTTGCCCTGCTTTTAGAATATCTTCTTCCGACATGGATTCATCTGTCACCCAAAGCTGTCTGCTCTCCATATCAATGTACATGGTATAAAGTTTCTGATCTCGGAAAGATTTTTCTTTTAAAGACTGCGATGTTATCATAATCCAACGAGAAACTTTTTTTGTGTTATCCGGCATGGTCTCTTTATGAAAACGGGGAACCGAGACAAAAGTTATTATGCTCATGAGAGACATAACAACGATTAGCTCAATAAGAGTAAATCCGTTGCTTTGCCGGAGGCAGATCCGTGCTTTGCCATATTTTTCCACAATTCCTCAATCCCTTTGCCTATTCAATCTCCCAGCTATTAATATCCTTATTTTTGTCTTCCCCGCCGGAAACACCGTCAGCTCCGTATGAAATTATGTCATAGTCGTCGTTAACGCCCGGACAAAGATAAATATACTCATTTCCCCAGGGATCTTTCGGGACCCTGTTTTTTTCAAGATAACCGCCCTTACGCCATTTCTTTGCCAGGGTTCCTGTTTCAGGTTGAGCAACCAGCGCCTGCAAACCCTGTTCCGTGCCTGGATACATGCCGTTGTCAAGCCTGTATAATTTTATCGCCGTTTCCAGGCTGGCTATATCAAGCCTTGCTTTAACCTGTCTTGCTTCATCAGGGCGACCCATTATTTTCGGCGCGACATACATGGCAAGAATACCCAATATTATTATAACAACCATCAATTCAATAAGTGTAAATCCACGAACATTTTTTATAAGAGGTACTTTTATATTCATTAATTCTCCTTCACCCTAATTACTGACTTCCATATGGTATACATTCCCACGCTGGAGCATGGGAACGAGAATTCCCTGCTCCCCGACCCCTGTGATCCCTGTCTTTTACATAATAAACTGATTCATCTCAAAGATCGGCAGGCAGATAGAAAGGACAATAAAGCCGATAATAACACCCATAAATAATATTATAGCAGGTTCAAGCAAAGATGTCATGCTAATCATGGTTGTTTCAACTTCGTTTTCAAATAGATCTGCGATTTTATTAAGCATGGTTTCCAGCTTACCGCTTTGTTCTCCGACCTGGATCATCTGGATGGAAAGATAAGGAATTGCTTTAAATGCCGCAAGGGATGCTCCAAGGCTCTGCCCTTTTCCGACTTCTTTAGCAGCATCCTCAATAGCATTGGAGATCAATACATTACCTGTGATATTCTTTGCAATTTCCAGGGCTGACAACATGGAAACACCGTTTTCAAGAAGAGATGCCAGTGTTCGCGCAAAACGGGCAACAGCCATTTTTTTTACCAGAGCGCCTATGCCGGGCAGATAAAGCACGGTTTTATCAATCAGATATATCCCTTTTTTAGTTTTTTTGATGTTATGATGAGCAAGTATGATTGCTGCTATCAGGATAACGATAAGGTACCAGTAAGATTTTAAAAGGTCGCTTATGGTAATAAGCAAGAGTGTCGGGGTGGGAAGAACCTGGTTCATATCGGAAAAGATTGAGGTTATGGTCGGGACAATAAAGGTCAAAAGAACAAACAGGACAAGCGCACCTATAAAGGTCATTAAGACAGGATATGCCAGCAACGATTTTATTCGATTGTTTAATGCCTGTTGTTTTTCGGTAATATCTGCGAGCCGTTCTAAAACGATATCAAGAGTTCCCGAAGTTTCTCCGGCTTGAACCATGTTTATATGTATTGGAGGAAAAATAGTCGGATACAGAGACAGCGCAACTGAAAAGCTGTTTCCTTCTACGATTGAATCTTTTACATGGGATAAAATCTTTTTAAATGCTGTAGAGTGTGTTTGGGGTATCAGAGCGTCAAGGGCTGTTACAAGCGGAAACCCGGCGCTGATCAGTGTGGCCAGTTGCCTTGTCATCATCGAAACTTCAGATGGTTTGACACGGTTAAATCGGTCCAGATTAAAATAAGTCCGCATCTCCTTTTTTTGGGGGATATCATCAACTTCTTTAATGGAAACCGGAAAAATGCCGGAATTGCGAAGCTTTTGACGAACCGAAAGAGCGCTTTCAGAATTAATGACCCCTGAAGCATTCTTACCCTTTATGTCTATTGCTTTATATTCGTATACAGGCATTTAATATCACTATTCGAACATTAATAATAATTTGTTATACCTATTTAGTGTCTGTCCGAAAAGAATTTTTTTCAATACCGGCAATAGTTTCAGCTTATTTGCCGATGTGAAGATTTGTGAAAAAGCTATTAGCCATTAGCTCTTAGCTGAATGTGTTATCTGTTTGATTTTTTAAGCTAAAGGCTAATTGCTAAAAGCTAACTGCTAAAAATCTTCGATTTGAGAATACCATCCGGGCACCTTCTGTAGTTTATTAGCTTATAAATCCCATTATAGCAAGACGCCCAGATGGTTTTTCTATTTATTACGCAATTACGTGCAAAATTCAGGAATTAACTTTTGATTCCATAAATACCTAATCTTCGCACCATCCGATGTGAATGGGCAGACCTGCATCACTCCACGAGACCGATTCATGCTCCTGAAAAGAAGTTTTCCTTCCTGGAAAACCCCTGAATCCGTTATATGCGTCACCATAACTGGTACCCTGAAATCCACCACGACCATTCTCGCCATCCGGTTGATCAATTTCATATACCGCGTCAAAAAGACTAAAATCAAAACATTCACTACAGACACATGTGCGCTTGCCGCTGCGGCACATCATGATAATCACTTCTATACCTTTAGATGCCAAAGCCTCAATTTCTAAACTGAAATCTTCATTAAGCGGCTTCTCGCAGCTTTCGTCATTCCAGGTCTTATATGGAATATTTGTAGCAATGGACGATGTCTCGATTTCATCCACATGCTTAACATTCAAGACACTTAGCTCACCGTCCACCTCAAATTCAAGAATTCTGGAGTTTGCCCTTAGTATTACCTTCCCGTTGTCAGGGATAATTTCCTCGCCTTTCGTTGTTAGTATTGTGTCCACTTGTGCACAAGTGCCAACCCAGTAATATTCAGCCGTTGTTCTGACATCAACGATAGCAACAACCGCAGAAGCACCGGTTCTCGGATCTTCCTGATTTGCGTATGCATCAAATGCCTGTTCGGCTGTTATAGGTATCAATACTGCATCATCTGCGTATGCAATTCCTGTGGCAAACATAGATACCATCAAAGCTACCATAAAGATTCTAACCATCTTCTTCATTTTGAACCTCCTTTGATCTGTTGTCTGAATTGGATTTCTCGGCATTTATCTCAAGATTCTATATTCTAACAGTTCCGGCAGATCTCTCCCGCCGTCCAGGATGCAATGAATAAACACGTTATTATCGATAATTTGATAGATGATTCGGTATGCTTTAATGTGAATTTCCCGATACTCATAAACAGCTATTCTTTCAAGCTCCGGTGGAATGTGCCCTTGTTCCGGATTGTCTGCCAGACCCATACACGTCTGTTCCAGCCGTAAAAACACCGGCCGCAAGTCGAACATCTCCTTTGTTCAGACTTTTCCGGCTTTGTGCCAGGATTTTCAGCAGTGCAAGACTTTCCTGGGAATGTTCGTATTTGCGAATATCCTGAATCACCGCCTTTGCTTCCCCATTTTGCGTGATAACCATTGACTCCTGATTTTCTGAGATACGTCGAATAATTTTCGCGGCATGAGCTTTAAAATAACTTATGGGTTTTATTGAAACGCTTAATTTCATATGCAGGCCCTTAATGAGACATGACCTATATTAAGACCAAATTTAGACTGAAATCAAGATTTTTTGTGGAACTACGACGCTGTTTAAACAAACACAGCTTATGAGCCTGAAAAGTATTTACAAAGCTATAACGTATTCATTGATAGATGGTGTGGGGCTTGTGGAGAGAAAGAATGCGACTATCCAATTGCGTTGTAGATGCCAATGCAGATTACATATAGATATCGCAACTATCTGTGAATAAGGCTGAATGTTTGATGTATAGCAGAGATCTGTAACTGTAACCTTGAACGTACTGCTCACTTGACGCAGATGCTATCCGAAAAACTATCAAAAAAATGATGAGCTGTCGTAAAACAACAATTAACTTAAAGAGGCACGCTTTCTGCGGTCAAGTGCAGCAGAAAGGTTAGGCGGTTAATACTTATTCATTTGTCAAATCTTCTTTGCTTTCTGCATCACCACCCTCTATTTCCCTGTCATAATACCCACTCATAATTCCCAACAAATGGGTATAGTTTTCGGTTAATGTTTGTTCATATTGCTCTAAATTGGCTAAAAGGTTTGTTGCCGGTGTCTCATCATCAAATCGCTCATCAATCTTTGGAATATAACTCAATCTACTTCTTAGTGCGGGATGCGAATCATCTATACTTTCTGACTCAGAAAGAGCTTTATTCTCATAGTCACCAACCAAATCAGATAATTGAGGAAGCATATCGTGGAATACATTATAATAGTTGACAAATGCTTTCCCTTCTTTTAGCCCTTCAATGATATGTTTTTGTGAAACCGTATGAAATGCTTTACCTACACTTATAACCTTTCTTAGCCCGCTTGAAAAACTGTAAGAACCACAGGTTAAAACAGCGATTGTATCAGCTCTTTTCTCCCTCGACCTGGAAATTTTCATATCAATGAAATGAAATAACTTCAAATAAAGATTTAGAGCAAGATTTGGCAAAATCAAGGGTATTGACATCCAAACTATACTCTCGCTTTCGCTACCGCTATCTATAACTGCACTCATTTCTCCTGAAGCTGTCGTTGTACCAATATATACTGGTAAAACAAATGAGCTGTACAGTGTATCTCTACCAGTAAAATGGGCAAATTCATGCGAAAGTATAGCTCTGAGTTCGTTTATAGTAAGACTGCCCAAGAGAGGAAGGCCAATTGATAAAACTCGACCTTTTGCTTTTCCATTAATTATATTCAATTTGCCCTGTTGAACAAAGAAAGAAGGCTCTGAATGAAGAATTACGGAATTGGGTGGTTTTGTTCCCATTAAACCACACAGATTTTTAATAAATGAAGTCAATAATGGTTCTTTATTCAAATCAATTAATATAGCTGGTTCAAATCGTGGTTTTGTCCATAATGATTGAAAAATCCCTTTTAGCACAGCAGCAATACCAATAAGAATACCAAGGCCCAATAAGAACAAAATCCCTATGGGAATTCGGTGTAGCCATTCTGTGCAAATGCTGTATATGATGCCCATTAAACTTGCCCCAATTGCAATAGTTGCGACAGCGGAAAGAAGTAATACAATATATAATCCAGGTACAAAAAAGAGTGCAAGAATAAGGAGAGGCAGTGGAGTTTCTGGTTTTGACACTTCTTTAGATTTATTGTGAAATTGTGTATTTCTATCTGTAACTTTTTCGTTTTCTATAATATCTTCATTCTGATTTTTAAATTTATCATAAATTATTCCGCACATAGGGCACTCGTAATCCGGTGCAGTATCAACCTCTTTTTTTTCATAACCGCATTTGGGGCAGATTTTTCCCATGATCAATTCCTGCTTGCTTTAATACGTCAGGCCTTTTGGTTCCGGACCGGTCGAATAATACAGATTTCTTGCCAGCAGAGCAACTCATGAATCAGACGATTTTTATGCAGATAGTATTTGAATATCACAAATTCTAAAGTGTTTCAATTTTATTACATGAATAGCAGTATACGTAACAACCAGCAGATATATTACTTATTTTGGAATTTAAGTCGGGGAGTTTGATTGTTAAAAAGAGCAAAAGGGCAAAGTTTAAGCTTTATCTCATTAACTTTTTATTGCCTGTTGACTCGAAAAGGCTCATATGTGTTGGGTCTTGTTGCCATTTTGAGATATTCTGGACTAAGCCTTCGATCACGTTGCTGAGTGTTCGAGCGAGGCTTGCTTTTCCTTCTACCTCTTTCGCATATTCTGTAAGCTTGCTTTCATCAAAAGAGGCACCGAGAAATAGGGCTTGATCGTGAAAAACGAATTTGCTCCGCGATAATCATAGGCGTGGGGCTATAAGAAAGCTTAATTACTCCATTAATAATAGCTCGCGTAAAAGATTATATTGAAAAGTGCGATTCTTGACCACCCCTACGTGATCTTCGCACATAAGAAAATGAAATATACCACCAACTTCCTTGGTACTGAGTACTATACTCTCTACTGGAACCCGACCATCCCCCCGAGATCGACCGCTACATTGAAGATCATTCTCATTAGAAGAATCGAATATAAGATCATTCCGATTATCCTTGTTGTTTAAAAAAGCATATTTTAAGGTAGGCTTGCAATGCCCCCCAAAAATAATGACGCGATTTGGACTGCAATTTGGAGAATAGGTAAATTGTATTTCTTGTTTCCTAACATCCAAAAAATCAATGACTTGTTTTAGCTTGTTCTCTTCATAGTTTATTTCCGGCTGATCATTAATAGCGCGGTAAAAATAATAAGCGTCTTTCAGCTGGAATTTGAGAAAACGTTTGGCAACCGGTTCTTCTGCAGGGATTAAATTATATTCTGCCCATTTTGTTATTACTTTATTGAAATCAATATCTTCACCACTCAAACCCCAATCTTCATTTGGTACAGATGTACAATCCACCCGGCACAAGGCTCCTTTATAACGGGGAAGAAGTTGAAACATTGATGGCCAAGAAAAGATAACCGGACGGGTTTTTCTTTTAGCGTAGAAACGAACAACTGATTCAGGATGTTCACCTTCAGATAGAGCTCTAAGACTATCCATTGATCCAAGATTAGGAGTTGCTAGCATAATTAATTTATTCGTTTGATCACACCCATCAAGTATTTTTAGATAATAACGTGATACCAGCCCTCCCATACTGTGTGCTATTATATTAACCCGCACTTGTCCCTTAGAAGTTACCAAATTCTTATTTTCAAGTTGCTTCCAATAGGCGTCAAAGGATTTTCCCAGAGAGTCTTCCAGAAAAGTTCGGTATTTTTCTTGGACATCTTTTACCATTAAGGCAAGTTGGACTGCGGAAATCCTGTTATCTAAACGCCAGTCATAAGAGAAGGTAAACAAAGTATTTTCATCGTATCCTACTTCCCTTAACAATTCTTCGATATCATCATAAATAGGAATCTTGAATATAGTCCATTTACGAAAGCCAATCCGATAGGCTTTCATAATACCACCAGAGCTTATATCAGTTTGATAATAATACTGTTTGAAATTGTATTGTAGCTGTGGGGCTAAATCTAACTTCAGGTCGTCAAACTTATGAAATAATGTTACTCGATAACTCCTCCCCCATACTTCTTTATCACCCTTTTTCAGGATAGACCCCTTAATGCCTGGTATCAAAATAACCGGCACACGCATTTTTTTTGAATCACTGAAACGTTGGCGATACGGGGCAAACTCCTCAAAATCAGCTATAGGAATTTGTGCGCAGGAGGCCGCGCCAAACAAAATTAAAAACAGCGTCAACAGTCTCTTTAACAATGAAATTCGCATTTTCTTACCTCCACTCAACAACTTGGATATTAAACAGAAAACCAGATAACCCATTGAAGGCTATCTCGCCAGACGTTTTGAAGTGTAGATAGCTTGCCAGAATCGAAACTCAGCCTTGTTGTAAATATATTTTGATATCCGAATGATATCATATCTTTTTCAGTCGAACATGGTTCTTTCCAAATATAGAATCGCAACGCACCATCCTTATAGAGAATACTGTCCTAAGAAGGAAAAAACAAGTAAGATTTAATTCCGCTGTGTATAGGTCGTAAGCCTAAAAACCCCTATAAGGAAAACTTGGGGAAAAATTGGTGTCAAAAGCTTGAATTGTGAATTACAAAATATTTTTTAATACATTGCCAAAAAGATAGAGGCGGTCCGACAACATTGTTTTATTATAACCGCATTAACATTATATGTATTTTCCATTGAACTGAATTTAAAACAAATCCAGTTGTTGGTTCATATAATCTGCCCAAAACGGACTTCAACCTATTTGTCGGACCGGCTCTTTGATAAAACTACATGCAAAGAATATGCCCAGATTTTGTTACAAGAACTATATGAATAGTTTAAACGCTCAGCTACAGCCCATTAAAGCTATCTTTAATAATTAACAATGGGGAATTAAAATTAACAAAATAATCTTAAATATAATTAATATTGTGAGTCATAATGCATAATAATTGTGAAAATATTTACACATATCACCTGAAGACAGGGAGAGCCTCCTGAGGGGAATAAAGCTTTTTTTACAAATCTACGATTTTGCAGAAGACGGAAGGCCTTTATATTATTTTTGATTTGTACTTTTCAAATGCGGTTCGTGCTTCTTCTATTAATAGATATTCTTTTCCTGTATATCTTGGTGAGAAGTGGAAAAGAGTGTATTGTTTAATATTGGCCTTGCCTGCTAATTTGCCGGCCTGATGAGCAGTAAGGTGATATTTTTTTTCAGCCATGTCTCTGTCATTTTCAAGAAACGCCGCTTCTATAAAAAGATGATCCGAATTTTTTGCAAGCCCTATTATTTTTTCTTTGTTACGGTCACTATAAACTACATCTGCAATATATGTAATTTTTTGCCCGGGAGTAATAAGGGCGATTTGTTTTGATAGATTACCGAGAATAAATTTCTTTTCTTTATTATTTTTTCCACATCTTACAACGAATTCAGATTCAGGGTCCTGGTGGTTGAATAATGCTTGTTTGAAGTCTTTTAGCCAGGGGCCTATTTCAAGTCCAAGAGCAATAACTTTGTCTTTAATTATATTAACGTGAAAGCGTTCTTTGATTGAAAATCCCAGGCATGGTATGCTGTGGTCCAGGATTACAGCAGAAACGGACAGGGCTGGTTCCTTTAAAAGAATGGTGTTAAAGGATAATTTTACATCTTCTTTAGCAGGGATAAATCTGTTTTGACAAACATACTCTCTGGAAATCAGGTGCTCAGGATGCACCTCGGTAACGTTTAAAGAGAAGCTGTTGCTGAAATTTCCTACAAGGTTCCATGAATAGCTATCCAGTTTTCCTTCAACATTCTTCATAAAACCTTCAGTACCATACAGATATAAGTTTTTTTCACGACCAAGGAAAAGCCGCAGCACTCTATCAAAACCAACAAAATGATCCATATGTGTATGTGTGACAAAAATATGGCTTATCTTAAGAATATCTCTCGTTGAAAGAGAATTAATATCGCCTAAATCGAAAATCAGGGCTCGTTTTTCAAATAAAAAAGGGATAAATATTCCCGGGTCATCAAAAGGTCCGTTGATTAGCCTTGGATGAAAGGATGGGCGCATGGTTATGGCAGGAATCTTACAACTTGCTGGTTTATGCAATAATATATATCTTCATCAGAACCGAATATATCAATAACATCTTTGTGATTTATTAGTTTTTCTATGACAAAAGAGGTAACATAAATAGTTACGATATGAGGATTTGGAACAATATTTCTAACTGGTGCAATTTGGTAGTCAATATCAAACTCATCAGAATGGCTTAACTTATCGAGGCATTTATTAATCTGTTCTTCCAATCCGTTTTTATTGGTTGTTTCAACGATATTGTTTTCAATAAGCTTCATGGCAATAGCGTTCGAGAGCGGTTCGATACATTCTTTTACGCTGTTTATTGCCCGTTTTTTAGCATATTCCTTTGAAGATTCTATTTTAGATAAAATACTTGATTCACGATTGCTTGGCCTGAATATTTTAGACATGGTATTATCACCTATAGTTGTTGTAACGGTTTAAGGTTCAGGGTTAGTGAAGGTTAACGAAGAGAATCCAACACTGAACGCCTGCTGTTCATTCTGTTCATTTAATTTTTTTGCAAGGCATAATAATTGTATGTAAAATGGATTGCAAGGGAAATATTGCAAAGCTGATTGTCAGGTTCAAGGTTCAGGGCTCACGGTTGGTTGCTGGAACTGTGAACCCGAGTAGTTACGTTTCTTCAATAATAATTTGTGGTTTTTTTGTTCCATTCCAGTGGTTCCAGCGCAGTCTGAATGCGATTTTGTCAAATTCGTCATTTAATGGTTTACTTTTATCAATGTTGAAATGAATTGCGTTAAAGCCCTTTCCTTTGCTGGATGAGTTCTGCTTTAAAAGCATGTTTCTATGGTTTTCACCAACAATTTTAGAAGATAAAACTTTAATGTTTTTAGCCGTAAAAAGAGGTTCATGGTTTCCTGCTCCAAAGGGCTTTAAGGCTTCAAGATCGTCAATCAGCGTGTCTGAAATGTCATCGAAATTAAGTTCATAATCAATTGTAATTACCGGCACAAGATTTATTGTTTGTTTATTTGCATTTTTTTCAAAATTTTCTTGAAATAGATTTATATTTTCATTTTTTATTTTTAAGCCCGCAGCCATTGAATGCCCGCCAAAATTTTCAAGATCACTTGCACAATTCATAAGCCCATCATACAGGTCAAATCCAGGTACACTTCTGGCAGAACCTTTACCAATACCATCTTTTGTTGAAATAAGCACAACAGGCCGGAAAAATTTTTTTGCAAGCCTTGACGCAACGATCCCAAGAATCCCTTCGTGCCATCCTTGATTAGATAATACGAGCGTTTTCTTCTTTAGCAGATGAGGATTTTTATTTAAATAAAACAGGATATTATCAGTTAGTTCTTTTTCAATAACCTGTCTTTGGATATTCAGTTTATTGAGTGTTTGAGCAATTTGTCTCGCCATGTCAAGGTGTTTTGCAGTTAAAAGTTCAACTGCGGTTTTTGCATGGTCTATTCTGCCCGGTGCATTTAACCTTGGCGCCAGCTTGAAAGCAATATCATCAGTATCTGTTAATGGGGCTTTTAATTTGCATTCTTCGACCAGTGCTTTCATCCCATTACGTTCACCTGTGTAGATTTTTTCAAGTCCCGCATTAACCAATATCCGGTTTTCATCAACAAGAGGAACCATATCAGCAATGGTTCCAAGGGCTACAAGATCGCAAAGATTTTTTAAATTGGGCTCCGGCAAAGTATGCCAGAAGCTGTTGTCACGCAGGTGTTTTCTGAGGCAGATCAGAAGATAAAAGGCCACACCAACTCCTGCGAGGTTATCAAGACCTGAGGTGCAATCGGTGCGTTTTGGGTTTACAACGGCAAATGCATGAGGCGGTCTGTCCGTTATTCTGTGATGATCGGTTATAATTACATCTATTCCAATATCTTGTGCAGCTTTCACAGCATCATAACTGCTGGACCCGCAGTCCACAGTTATTATAAGGTTTATTTCTTTTGGCAGCGCATAATCTGTAATATGGTTTTTTTGCAGACCGTATCCTTCTTTTATCCGGTGCGGGATATAGTAATATACAGTTGTTCCTATGTAACTGAAGAATTCTAAAAGGATAGTTGTAGCTGTTATTCCGTCGGCATCATAATCCCCGAAAATTAAAATCTTTTCATTATTGATTATTGCGGAATAAATACGTCTGACAGCGGTATTTATTCCTTTTATTGAAAACGGAGAGCGCATATTGTTAAAAGAGGGATTAAGAAAATCAAAGGCATCCTCAACAGAAACAATGTTTCGATTAATTAGAATGCTTGCTATGATTGGATTACATTTAAGACCATTACTGATTTTTTTTACAGAACCGATATCCGGTTGAAGTATTTGCCAGTGTTTTTTCATAACTGAGATATAGCTTATATTGTGGTTTCGGACAATATGATTCGACTTTTTTATTGAAAATTCATCCAACTGTGTTATTTTTGTTTAAAATCAATTTAGAGGGATTGATAAAAGTTTGATGGAAAGGGTTAAACTAATAGATTCTCTTGATGAAGAGGACAAAACAGCGTTAATTAGAGTGATAGATTCAATGCTCACCAAGAAAAAAATACTTAATTTGGTCACAAAGGAAAACATCGCTGAAAGTGTTGCATAAAACAGTGGGTATTTAAATAGGGAGGTTCCCTTATGGAACAGGTTCAATATATCTCAGATGAAAACAAAAATGTAACAGGGGTCATTGTGCCTATTGATCTCTGGAAGGAGATTCAATCAGAAAAAGAAACCGCATACCTTCTCAAGGGTGAAACGATGAAACGACGATTGCTTGAAGCTAAAAACCGCAGGGAGGGCATACCTTTTGACGAAGCCTGCAAAAAACTTGGAGTTTGACCATTCTGCCTTCGAAGATTTAGCCTGGTGGATTGAAAAAGATCGAAAAAAAGCGCTTCGGATTATTAAACTGATCAAGGAAATTCAACGCAGCCCATTTGAAGGTACAGGAAAACCGGAGCCTTTAAAACATGAATTATCCGGCTGCTGGTCAAGACATATCGACCGGGAACATCGACTCGTTTATGATGTCAAAAAGGATAAAATCAGAATATTGGCCTGCCGCTATCATTATTAAAATAAGGTAGCCGTTTGTCTGTCTTAATGCCCCGCCTGTCATGCTCCCTGACACCACAGTCACATACCGAATAGGGACTTTGTTTTTTCCCTTTGTGATGGATGCGATTTTTCTATATCCGTGTTGTCTCCCAGAACCGGTACCCAGTCTTTAAGATCAGGCTGATTCATGACATCTGCAGGAATAGCAATCAGGTTAAAGCCTTGTTTTAATGATATTGCAGTTTCTGCAGGGTAGGATAATTTGTTCAGAGGATTACTGCCTGTGTTAACTTCTTCTCCATCATTATGCCCATCATTGTCTGTATCAGCGTCATAGGGATCTGTTTCACCGCTGTCGACAACACCATTGTGGTTTATGTCTTCCTGGCGGTCTGGGATACCGTCATTATCGGTATCATCACCTTGGACTGTCAATGCTCCGCTATTTAACTGCGTTACCTCAATCACCGGAAATGCCTGGGTAAGATCGGCCTCCCCATCAATTGCGCCAACGAGATAAGGTATGTTTTCTCCCCCGACATCATAACCGGCATCGGTGTTGTTTATATTGGATGGAATTATGTTGATAGTGTAATCACCGAAAGGAGCAGTTATATCAACAGTAAACGTTAAGGTGAAAAGGGTAAGGCTTGTCTCGCCAGATTGGCAACGTGCCGCGGCAATCATCGTGCCCCCGGCAACATCGTTTAAAATGAGGGGTTGGTCATAAGGTTGACCACCTACATCCACACTGTCAGGTGGTAAAGGATCGGGCTGAGGGTCTAATGCAATCCACTGATTTGTAAATGTATCGAAAAAGGCGCTGCCAACATTGGTGAGAGTAAGATTAGCGCTATCGTAGGTTACGGTAAAAGCCGCTCCGGCTATAGCCGAAGGAGCATCAACCGTAATTGGAATCTGTACGGTTGCCCCTTGGTCGCAGCTATTATTGCCGACCGACAAAACCACTGCAAATGCACTTGGCGCCGATAGTAGCATAATTGCCAAAACAGACAATAAGGTGATTGTACTTGCTGATCTCATATTTAACTCCTTTAATAATTAATTGTCGTGAAAAAGTAAGCAGGTACAAACGCACTGGTCTGCTTTCATAAACACAAGTCTTTGTTCACGACACAAGGCAAGGAGGTGGGGGATCAGGAGAAATCACAATTCCACAAATAATCAGACAGATCAGCTTTGCCGAAATTCGATCCATTTAACTTTTTCCTTAAGCCTTGTCAGCTCATGTAACTTTGGAGTCAATTTATGGATTATTCCCTCAATCCGGAAACCTTCTGAAGGATGTAAATCACTTCTTCCATCCCAATCTTGCCGTCACCGTTCACATCACAACCTGCAAGGCCAAAATGGCATCTGCCGGATTTATATCCCCGTCAGCGTTGATGTCACCCTTTTTGACCGAGCCCTTATGTCAATTCGTGGCTGAGTATTTACCCAATTCTTTCACCAGCGCATTAAAGACTTCCTGGTTTGTTGCCTCAGGGTTCCGCGACAGGTAATTTGCAATGCTGTTTGCCACAAAGGCAGTGGAAATGGAGGTTCCCGCATAGGCCCCGGGATCTCCCTTATAACCCACAGGTAATGTAGCGAATCCGGGAGCATACAGCATCACGAAACTTCCATAATTTGAATTTTCCCAGGCTTTACCGCCCGGTTCAAGCGCACTTACGCCAATAACAGATGAATAGGCGGCAGGATAGAATGGTTTTCCTGTCGGTTCATTTCCGGCGGCTGCGACAATAATGAGATTCTTTGAACTTGCGTAATCAAGAGCATTTTCCAGAAAATCGCTTCTGGTTTCTGATCCCCAGCTTAAACTCATTACACGTGCGCCATTGTTTAAGGCAAAATCAATACTTTCCATTATGTTAAAATTTGATGTAAAACCATTATCGTCAAAAGTTCTGATGGGAATTATGGGAATTTGAGTCTCGGAATCTGTTTTGACTCCGTAAGGTTTGACAACCCCGGCAGCGATTAGGGCCATCTGTGTTCCATGACCAAAGGGATCTGAAATAAATTCATCAGGATTCAAAGCATCAAGTGAGGCCAGGACAAAATCTTCCAGACCGGAATCAGGAATCAGGCCGGTATCGAGAATAGCAATCGGCGCCGCGCCCCGTGGCTCAGGAATATTGTAAGAGTCGGAGGTGGGTATGTTTGGAGCGGAAATTTTGAAGGGCACAGAGATTGGATAGGCGTAGTTAGGTTCAGCTTTTGCGATCCCGGGATGCTTTGTGATCTGTTCCACGAGAGAAGTAATATCGGAGTTTTCAGGAAGGCGAATTTTATAAATCCCCATAGCAGCATTTCCGGCCACTACTCTTCCGCCGATTTGCCTCAGAAGTCTTTTGAATTCCAGAAGGTTCATTTCCGGCATGAGTCTCAGAAGGATCTCATCCTGAACATATAACGATCCATCTCCGGGATTTCTTGCAATAGCCAGGCCCGATCTCGTGCCGAGAGATTTCATAAGTCCTTTATTGCCCGGCTTGAAGACCTGGATTTCAGCCAGCTTGACAATGGGACCGGCCAGTACCTCGATAGATTCCCAGATCAGAACATAGCTAAAGGATTTGAGGATCGAGTCGAGACCTTCTTGTATGTCCCGATCTTTAAATGATGCTGATATTTTTGGGTTAAGTTGTGGGTCAATGCGTATCTTTATGCCCAGATCGGCCATGCGCTGCAAAATGCTTTGCAGGGGAGCCTGATCAGCATGAAGCGAAAGTTTGTCTCCGGTAATCCGTACATCAAGAATTCGATTACAAAAACCCTGCTCTTGTTCGAGGGCAAGGCCCACGGTGCCTGCATTTGCAACACACAGCAGGATAATGAGCATTGTACTGTAATATATGAATATTTTTTTCAAGGATGACAAAAGCATCATTTTTCTTTTATATTTTTTTCGTAACTACTCAGGTGTATAGGCTGAAGGCTGAAGACTGTTAGGAAAAAGCGAAAATACGGCGCATTTTGAAGCCATATTTGGTGCAAGAATCAGATATTTTCGCCAAAGTACGGCAATCGTGCTCTTTTGACCCCTTCAGCCTTCAGTCTAAACAGCTTCAGCCTGACTACGTGAGTAGTCACTTTTTTTCTTATCTTACTTTAGAAACCTTCTGAAGGATATAGAGTACTTCTTCTATTCCAATCCTGCCATCGCCATTGACATCTCTATCAGGATATACATCACCCCCGCTAATTCCAACTGATACCTTTAAAGCCAGGATTGCATCAGCAATGTCAACACTGCCATCAGCATTTATGTCGCCTTTTGTCTGTCCTACCTGTTTGGTATTATTAAAGACATGGATGCCGTGATCTCTTGTCATGCAGATCAATTCAACAATCCAGTTCTGGTCCAGGTCGCCGGCAATTACTGTGCCGTGACTGCCCACGTTAATTGTGTTCAGGACTTGAAGGTTTTTGTTTACAACCTTCAGGTTCCCGTCGTCGTCCAGCAACACGACTTCGATGTCACCATCACCGTTCAAATCGCAACTCAATTGAACTCTTCCAGCGATTTGGGCGCTGTTTTGCATCGTAAGGTTGTGATCCAGCACATACAGACTCTGGCCGCCTGGATAATTACTGGCAATTACTTCGTCTTTCCCGTCACCATCGATATCGGTGATTGTGAAAGACCACCCTGCATCTTCACTTCCTGCAAAAGTATGTGTAATTTCGCCGCTCTGATCAAAGAGATGGATTTCAGAAGTTCCATTATAATAGGTGGGATCGTGTCCTTCAAAACCCACTATTTCCATTACTCCATCATGGTTAAGATCCACAAAATAGTGCTTTGAGCTTCCATCAGATGGAGAGGAGTACTTCTTGGAAAAATTTTCATTACCCTGTTCATCCACAACAATCAACCAGATGTCCCCATCAGTGGTTATCGTCCCATTATTGTTGTAACCATCAGCATTGCAGCCATTATGAACAGTATGGGCTTCGTTTGCAAAGTCCAGCATCCCGTCTCCGTCAAAATCGGCAATTGACGTAATGCCGAAAGCAGGCCCCACTTTGTAACACCACTTCTCGGAACCTGTGTCCTTATCGTAAACGGCAAAAGCGCGGTACATATCGGAATGGCTGTACCCTGCGTTAAGACTGACAACAAAGTCTCCATTTCCGAGGAGGCCGGAGGGTCTCATGGAGCAGTCATTTCCCGAACTCTTTGAAAGAGTTTTCAGTAAGTTTCCTTCTCCATCATAGAAATACGTTTTCAGATCAGATGTGCTTCCTGTCCCGATTCCGATATCAAGGACACCGTCGCCATTGATGTTTTCGAGCATACTGACGCTGCAACTGGATGCCCCCAGCGTGACAGTGTGAAGCAGATTGCCTGTGCTATCGTAAATCTTGACTTGATCCCCACTTACATAGATAAGTTCAAGATGACCGTTGCCTGTTACATCGCCGGTCAAAACCGATCCATATGCGTTATTGATAGAAAACTTTTCCTGTAGAGCATTCTCAGTAAGTTCAGTCGATCCCCAGGGGTAGTAAGAGCTACCAGTTACATCTGCACGCGTGTAACGCCAGCCGCTTACGAATTCATCGTCTGCAAGAGCCCCTCCGACTATTCTCAAATCATCGAACCACGCAGAACCAGCCTGTGAATTAAGTTCCACGTGATCTAATGAATCTTCTACTAATGTGTCTGGAATCTCCAAGAATACAGGCTTTAAGAATATACCATCAAGCCAATAAGTTACGGTTAAATCGGATACATTCCTTTTGTAGTGAATCTGCACGTCATACCATCTCTCGGTTTGATAAGTGCGGCTACCAACTTAAAGCGGGACACTTTTTCGCCATTTTGGCTTTATGGCAATGCCCACAATCAAGCAAAAATAAAGAGTTGATAACTGATTGAATTTACAGACTGTCCCGTCTTACGTTGGTAGCCGACATAACTAAGGCTCCCTGGTGAAAAGTAAAAAAAAGAATTTACTCTGTCGATGACACACTTGCAGAACTCTAAGTATTTATACGGAATTTCTTGCGAATTTTGTTGTGCATTATAGGCCAATTGCCAAAGACGTCAAGAAATTTACCCATGTCTCTCTTAATCCCCAATCCGTCCCATCCTCTTTTTGTAAATATCGAGGAAACCTTCCCTTAAACGCTCATTTAGAAAGCTCCCCTCTATCATATTCTCAAAAACAGGTTTAATGTCATTCAAGCGATCCAGAGAATTGGCGGACTGCTTTTTATTAAGCCCGAAATGCTCTGCCAGTTTTATAAAATCTTTTCTTGAAAACCGGTTCTTTTTTCCCTGTAAACTGAGGCACATTTCTTCGCGTTCATCCGGCAGCACAAGCCGTGAGTTGACAATGTCATATGCCGGTGAGAGATGATAACCGATGTTCTCCTCTTTGATGAGGGAAAAATTCTTCAGATGCGCATCCCCATTACCCAACACATAATTCAGAAGCGCTCTTTCAAAAAGCTCTACTAAATCAAGTCCTGAAACATTTGAGTATTTTTTGATGATGTTCGCGATCCTCTCGTATGATCCATCATATTTGTCATTGGTTTGAAGAAGCTGCTGGAAATCCTCCTGTTGAAGTTTTGATCCGTCTTCCAATCGGTCGAATCGTTTCACGAGATATGCAAGTCTGTTGTCTAACAGGGGAAGAAGACCATGGGATGGAACCGCAATGCCGTATGCAGATGCGATGCACATGCAAAGGTTTTCATTTTCGGGAAGCGACTCAAATCGTTCTGTCGGGGGCTTCAGGATATAAAACCCCCCACTTTCAACTACAGTCAACTGATGTTTCCTGCGGTCATGGGTCATGGAAAGTTTCGGCTGAACACCGGAAATAGACATCCTGCCGACCATCTTTTGCGCCTCACCGGCAATATCAGGTGTGCCGAAAGGCACTTTTGGAGGCAGTGTCGTTCCAAAAAGTTTTCTGGAGCATCGGGGGTGATAGCCATCCGGCAGTTTCAGGTCGGCCCCTGCGGTCTGGCAGGACAGGCATTTATCGTTCAAAAGCCATCTTCCTCATCTAAAGGGATTACCTTCACCGCTCCTATGCAATCTCCACAGGTTGCAAGAAGGATGTCAAAAACATTTTCAGAGTCTATTTTCAGTGTGCGGCTTGTAATGTCCAGCAGCCAGCCTTCCGGGATAAGGCCGAAGAAAAAGGGAAACAAAAACTCACTTTCATACGGCTTTTCGGTCAGAGGAAGAGTGAGGCTCACA
This sequence comes from Deltaproteobacteria bacterium, assembly GCA_030262895.1. GTDB lineage: Bacteria > Desulfobacterota > Desulfobacteria > Desulfobacterales > ETH-SRB1 > B13-G4. The sequence continues at coordinate 26,965 of JAJSZW010000033.1, forward strand.
GGTTGAGCATCCGGCAAAGCCAGATAGTCTCTGTAGTAAGTGAAAGAATAACCATTATCATTTCTTTCCAGCAGGCCAGCCTTTTTGTCACATAGATAGACATCTGTTCTGTTTCTTCTATTTCCCATTTGTCACGCTTTATTCAGCTTCCGGCCTCCAGTTAACCGGACCAAGCCTTTTTCCAAACAATTGAAGCACCTGGTTCACCTTGTCCATTCTCAAGGTTGATTTGCCCTGTTCCAGCTCCCTGACAAACCTCAGCCCTACTCCGGCCTTGCGAGCCAGATCTGCCTGGGTCAAACTGTGGATCTTACGTTGTTCTTTTACAAAATCACGCAGTGGCATTGTTTATACTATACCCTTTCGGGGCATATACGCCCAACTTGACAATTTAATAGACCCTTATGGGTATATTCTCGATTACTGAAAGGCAAATTAATACCCATAGGGTATAATGTCAAGGAAAATAGATAACAAAAAAACTGCAACTCAATAATCCAATGACCCCCTATTCCCCTTGCGTATTGAAGCGCAATTTTTAGTTTATGTTGAGTATGGATTGCCTCAATATTCAACAGTACAGGATTGCAAAGAGATTGAACTCGTGTCACATCTTGATTAGCGCATTAAGCATGTGATTGTAATAGGTTAATAGGTACTGGGTTGTCTTCAAAAGATTTTAAAGGCAGAAACAGTCTTGGGCTGTCATCGCTTAAGCGGGCAAACCCGAGTTGCTCATAAAAGCCTTTGGCGTTGTCGTTAATGGCATCCACAACCATGGCATAGATTGCGATCTGGTCACTGACCGTCAGGGTTCGCTTAATGGCATCTACCAGCAGCATTTTGCCGATGCCGCATCCCAGGGCATTTTTACTAACCGCCAGTCTGTCAATCAGAGCAACGGGGACAGGCTGCTTCGGCAACTTCCTGGCCAGCTTTTCCGGCAATTGGCTCAGTTCAATGGATAATGTGCTCAGACTGTAATAACCCATCACCTCTTTGGGGTTGTCCGGCAGCGTTGCAACAAAAATACGACTGATGCGGCGTCTGATATCCTGCCCTGCCTGCTTATGAATATACTGATCCAGTGCTTCTACATTACAGTGGAAGCCGGCTCTGTCATGAGCGGCGTTTAGCGGCGCTATAACCAGATTTCGGAAATTCGTCATTTGCTGATGACGCGCTTATCATATTCTTCAAGAGCTGCGGTCAATTTGTGATTAAAACGCACCGGAGCGGCCAGCGCATCGAAAAAGGCCCTTGAATTTTTCGTATTCAACGTCATCATCTGATGCTCCTGGACTGTTTCCTCTGCACGCTTCAAGGCACTGGTCAATATAAAATGACTGACTGTCTTGCCCTCAAAATCGGCTGCACGCGCTATGAGGCGCTTTGCGCTGCTTTTCACACGGAGGTTGATCCGCTCGTTTTTATTTTGAGTTGCTGTATCCATAGTAAAGTTTTCCTTAGTTTTTTATCAATACATTATATAAATGTACGTCATAATGGTGCCTTTGTCAATACGGAATAGGGGACATCCTTCTGAACTTTCCTTCCCAATCGTTCCCGGGTTTTGCCTGGGAATGCATCCCCAAAGGCTCTGCCTTCCCCTCACGCCGGCAATTCAATTATTACCGAATCTTTCTATAACCCAATATAATGATATGCTCCCCCCAGATGACCTCGGACAAATTTTACAACCACTATTGAGCCTTGGTCAACCGTTTCTCTTCCGCCCATCCCCGAATTTCATCCAAACTCTCAGCATCAACGAACCGTTCCCCCAGTTCTTCAAGTTGCTCTGTAGTCAAGCCCGCAAACATTGGATGAACAGAATCAGGGCTGACCTGAAAACGCCTCGCAATTTGACGGGACAGAAGCTTCATGGTTCCCTGCTGCATTCCCTGACCACCTGTTGCAGTTCCTTGTCGAGAAAAATATATTTGCAGCTCCAGTTCACATCGGCTGCAATATCCGGAAAAAAGAACTGAATAAACTCCTTAAAGTATACTTCCAGGGCCTTTTTCCAGGGACTGTCATAATCTGCCCTGTCAGGTATTCCGACAGGTTCGTTTTGTTCTTCGCTCATCTTATCAGCTCCTCAAATATGCAGGAATTTTCATTTTTGGAGTTCCGTATTGACCCATGTCAAGGATTGCCTCACATCTTGACCATCTTCCGGCTATCTTCTTCTATTTTGCATGGTCATTCCTCTCCTCATCCGCCAGCTCCGGCAATTGCCGGAGCCCCACGTGCTTGAGCAGCCCGTCCAAATCTTCCCTGACTGACCAAAGCACGCCATTTTTCAGCATCAATGCCTCTGCTTCCTCAGTAAAACCCTCATGAGCAAAAAACCACAGTCTCAAAATTTGAAGTCCTTCACCCACTTCCTCTTTTACAATGTTTCCCTTCCGCATCAAAGATTCTACCTCGGCTTGGTCTACCTTTCGGCCTACCCACCACTTGCTCTCACATATCCAGCGTTCTTTGCCTGCGCCGCCTTCCACGTCTATTTCCATGCCCTTGCCACCACCAAGTCTGCTTCGCAGCTTAACCCATCTTTTCCACCTTTATGAGCAAATGCTCAAAATAAGCATTATTTTAGAGCCCTTAAAAATTTAAACTTAATAATTCTAGTATATTATAAACAGGCTATTTGGGTTTTGTCAATGTAGTGCCATAAAATGTAAAAAAGAACTTGACTTTTTGTTGACACCTGCCTATATTAGGCTTCATGTATGTTAGAAGAACCACAATAAAAAGTCGAAAAGACGGCAGACAATATTATACCTATAGGTTGGTTCAATCCGAAAGAACTGCAAAAGGAGTTAGCCAGCGCACATTGATCAATCTCGGTACTGGCTTCTCTCTGCCACGAGATCAATGGTCCGAACTATCTTCACGAATTCAGGAGATTATAAGCGGTCAGCAAAGTTTTTTTAAAATTTCTGAAGAAATAGAGGAACTTGCTCAGAATTATGCTGCCCGGATTATTCAGGCACAGCACAAAAACAAAGCTGAAAACGATCAGCCAGACTATCATGAGGTAGATGTAAACAGTCTGGAAATGATCAGACCACGCAGTGTAAGCTGTGAACATGTTGCACTTGCGGCGTTTGATTTTTTGGAGCTTGGTGAAAAACTCAAAGACCTGGGATTCAATGGCCCCCAGCTCGCAGCAGCAACCGGTACAATAATAGGCCGTATGTGTCAACCAGGCAGTGAACTGGCAACGCATTACTGGCTCCGGAATGTTTCAGGACTGGGTGAATTAATTAATTATGATTTCAACAAGATTAATCTATACAAAATGTATAAAATCTCTGATCAGCTTCTCAATAATAAGGAAGCCATAGAAAACCATCTATACTTACAAGAAAAGAATTTGTTCGGATTTCAAGAGACAATAACCCTTTATGATCTAACTAACACCTATTTTGAAGGCAGTAGTAAAGCAAATAAGCTGGGGAAACGTGGACATTCCAAAGAGAAACGTTTAGATTGCCCACTGGTAACTTTGGCTCTAGTGCTGGACAGCAGTGGCTTTCCCAAGCGCAGCAAAGTATTTGAGGGAAACGTAAGTGAACCGTCAACATTGGCAAAAATGATTAAGGGGTTGGAAAGAAAGAATTTATCCCCGGAACTGTTTGAACCCTCAAAAGCGACTATAGTAATGGATGCCGGGATTGCCACTGAAGATAATATTAAATGGCTCAAGAAAAACAGTTATCCTTATATTGTAGTTAGCCGAAAGCGTCATCGGGAGTTTAATGAAGATGAAGCAGTTGTGGTAAAACAAAATGATGACTGCACAGTAAAAGTACAAAAAGTTATTGATGTAGAAAATGATGAGGTTTTGTTGTATTGTCACTCTACAAAACGAGAAAAAAAAGAACAGGCTATTAATGATCGTTTTACTGTACGCTTTGAAGAGGCTGTCAACAAGCTTGAGTCAGGTTTGTATAAAAAAGGATGTTTGAAAAAATACGATAAAGTTTTGGAAAAAATAGGCCGTCTAAAACAGCAATATTCCAAAGCTGCAAAGCATTATAAAATAGAAGTATCTAAAGATGAAAAAAGTGGTAATGCTGTTAAAATACTTTGGACACGCCAACCTATTGCAGATACAAAGGATAGTCTGCCCGGAGT
>JAJSZW010000034.1 GCA_030262895.1 Deltaproteobacteria bacterium
GTCTTTATATGATTTTTACCCCAGCGGCCGGCGCCAATGACACAGACTTTTTTATTCATAAAATTTTCCTGGTTGAAATATTTATTAGCGAGCACTTGCAGGACATCCATAAATAAGTAAATAACCTTGCCTGTGTGTATTGAATAAGTAACATGGTAGGGGGACGCTCATTAGTTTATAAGTTTCTATTGACGAAGTCCTTTGATTTATTCATTTTTCTCTTAGCGAAAATGAATAAAAGCGCGTAGGTTCAAGATACAAGCTGGAAGGTGCAAGGTGTTTTAAACATCTCGTGGACGTCCATTGGTAAATCAGCAACTCATTTTTTGGCCTCAGTAAAATGCGCTACGCTTACGATGGCAGGTTTTGCAGGGTTTCTTTGTTTTTATTCACCTGCAAGTTTAATCGCAGTCTTCATTATATCATCTGAAAGCCAGTATCCATTGTGACGCAATTCTTTGATAAGTGTCCCAATATTTTCCACAAATCTCTTCTCTTTTGCTACTAATAACAGGCCTATTAATCCCGTGGTAAAATATTCAGTCTTGCGGCAACCTGTCTTCCTGCACGATCATCAAGTAATAAAATTGCATCGTTATCAAGCTGATAGGCAAGTCCAATAGCTTGTTTTTCCCCTTCACCCAAACCAGAAAGAGCTGACTCAGCCTCTTGGCCTAAAGCAGGAATTTTTTTTATCTGTATAAAGTCTCTCAAGGCCAAGTCGATTTGATCTGCTTCGTCTCCAATTTTCCCCAAAAGTTCTCTGTGAACCATTGGAGGAATCAGAACTTCTTCAGCAATATTTCTGAGCAGGTGAATTTTGCTGATTTTTGCTAAACCAATAAGAGGCCCCGTGTCAGAAACAATTTTCATTGGCTATTCAGTTTCCTTATTGTTTGTACGTCCTCTCTTATTTCCCGTTCAACCTCTTCCGGAGAATAATTAAAGACGCTTACTCGATACCTCCCACAAGTCTCCAAAAACTCCACACGTGACATTCCTGCCAGTTGAGCAGCTTTCCCGGACGAAACCTTGCCGAGTTCAAACATTTTCAGTGCAGCCATCAAACGGATATGATATTCTAATTCTTTCTTAGTCATATGAACTGCGAGTTCAAATCCGCTTGGATATTTCATTTGTATCTCTTGCGTTTCCATGTGACCACCTCCTTAACTTTGATTCGGAAAAACTGTGGGAACGCTGGTTGTTTGTTAGCTTGTTCAAAGCAAATCCCATAAACTTTGATTTTTGTCCATCAGCTTTTCGCCTCTCAACATTGCCTTGGTAAAGCCCCATAACAGGATTTACCTCAGTACCATCTTTCGGAGCTACTCCAGAGGAATGGCCTTTGGATTCCACAGCGCAGGCAGAATTAACTGGATTTTATCCCCGTTAAATAATTCTCTGGAATTTAACGGGACAAGCAGGATTATTTTATTTTTTACTGATCTCTCACAGAAAGCACAGAGCCATTATATGTTACAGGACACCTGGAACATCAAGTCTGGCGTGGCATAAGGGCAGTTCAGCCTTTCGGTTTATCTTCTAATTTCTCGCTGATACTATTCAACACATCACCAACAGATGTTTCTGTTGATTCAAACACTTCATTTCCAGTGTGTTTGTGGTAGGGAAATATGGAAAGATTTAATGAAACGTTTGTACCTGGCGATTAGATCAAGCATATTCCAGTTCCCGTTTTTGTTTCCCAAGCCTATCAAGCGCCTCTTTTGCAAAGCGCCAGTCTAAGTAATCGTCCTCTTTCGTAAAGACCTCCTCATTTTCCAAACCCTCGATCTTTGCCTGAAACGCCTTAAAGGGCATATGATATTTGGCCTCAAAACGCTTGTTCTCCGCCTCATATTTTTCAATTCTGGCCATAAGCATAAGCAAGGCCTGGTTTTTCACAAAGGATTTCAAATCCTTAAAGCCAAACTGAGTAACGATTGCCTCTGATCTTTCTGCAAATTTTATATCTAAAGAAGTATCCATTTTATCTCCTCCACCTAAAACGCTTTATATATTCTTTTTTATCAATACGCGTTCATCTGCTTGCCCTGCACACTGCGAGACATCATTGACTTTTTCTTTGACTTATTACGGTTTATGCTTTCTGAAGCAACTCAAAGTACTTCTCTCTGCTCATCCCTATTATACGCATATTGTTTTTGATAACGAATGTCGGCACTTCTTTGTATTTCGGTATAACTACAGGCCTGATAGTTCCAGGATAATGATAAATAACATGATCCCCTTTTGTCCGAGCATACACGCATCCAGCCATTTCAAAAATCTTGATCTGAACTTGATAATGAGTTGGCTTGATTTTCATTAGACAGCCACTTCGATAGGTGTAAACCCAACCAACTCTTTGCGCGCGCTCAATATATCAGCATTAATTTCCTCCAATCCGCACTCTTCAATAAACTGCTCAAAGGTTCCCATCTTTTTTGTCTCTTCAATATTGATGAGTATGGCCTCTATGAGATTTTTCTTTGCCTGATGAACATCCTCGCCGCAGGAAGCAATATCCAATTCAGGACAATAAGAAACATACATATTACCTTCTTTCCATATCTCCTCAGTCAAACGTATTTTCATGAGCTTAACTCCTTTTTAGGGCACACAGCGACACTGCGTGCGACACTGCGGGACATCCTATAAATAAGTGCGACACTGCGGGAGTCCATAAATAACCTTGCCTGTGTGTATTGAATGAGTAACATTGTTTATGGACCAAGAGGGGACGCTGGTGACTTGTGACCTTATTCATCAAGAAGCCCCTGCTTTTTTAACTGCATTCCTATTTCCATAATGGATAAAAATTTTTGAACCGCGAAGACGCTAGGAGCGCGAAGGTTGTTTTTTTAGTAATACCTATCTGATCTAATATCCACGCTACATCGCGGCTTGATAGATTCTTAAGCATATTGGTTACCTTCCTTTTTAACAAAACAGGTTACTTCCATTTTTATCTCCTTGCCTTTCCTAAAAATGCGTCCAGCCATTTCAAAAATCTGGGACGGGGCATAGGGCAGTTAACTTATACAAGGAGACGTTCGTGCTGAACGTTCCTAACTCCATTGTATTCTTTTGGTTCAAGGTTTATAGGTTATTGGGTTGTTTGGTGGATCATAGAAGGTCTAAGCTTAATTTAATGGCACGATTGACTTCTTCCATCTTTTTTGCGCTAATCCGGCCGAGTTTTTTTTCCAGCCTTTCTTTGGATACGGTAAGTATCTGGCCTGTTTTTACGATAGAGGGACGCTCTAATCCTCCTTCCGGAGGGTCAATTTTGACGTTCATAGGATAACGGAACCTGAAATATCTGCCACAATATTCGCTTCCCCTGGCAGGATTCCAGTGTCCGCCGCCGCCACCGCCGATTAATATAATTTTTTTTTTCATAAAAAATTATAAGCTGAAAGGATAGAAGCTCAAATAAAGCCTTCCTTTTTCATATCCTGAATAATATTTTTGACTGTTTTCCCTTTAAATATCTTTTTGCGCAGTTCAGTATAGTTGCCTTCGCCGCGATCATAATCCAAAACAAATTTTAAAGCGCTGGTCGGACCTAATTTTTCTGTCAAGGCTTTCCAACCTGCCCTTCTAACCTCAGCAGGAGTCAGTTCATTCAATGGCATATTCATGTCTTAAATACCTCCCTTGATACAAAATCAATTACATTGTAATATACAATCCCTATGTTATCAATCCGTTCCAGTTTTTTAATAAGATTGTCATCACACGTTACAAAAAAATCGGCTTTTGCTTTTTCAGCACATGCAATATGCACAGCATCCATACCCATCACACCATACTTCTCAAACTCCAGAGATCTATCCAAAATGCCTTCATCACAGGATATGTAATCTGTGGAATATCCCAACAAGTCTGATATTTTCAGCATGTTTTCGATATTTGGATTCTTGCTGTTTTCATATTCCAACGCAAACGAATTGATCAGATCAAACCGACCTCTTGATATCATCGACAGCAACATAATGAAAATCTGACTTTCAAGCATTATCCTTGGCTGACTCTGATCATCAAACGGTCTGTTATAGACACACATATCAAGATATAATCTCAACTTCTTCCACCTTTCAGCTTCTACACTTTGAGCTTTGAGCTTTGAGCTTCTACGCTTTCACCTTTAAGCTTATACCCTTACACTGCTCGGCAAATTTACAATCCTGTCATGAAGCCATCGGGCATTTTTCAAATCCCCTTTTTGGCACTCTTTATACATTTCCAGATCAGACATTAATTGCCAAATGGGCCGGGTCATTATACCGGAATCATTTGTGGTCTTCAGAAGATCATCCCGCTGTTTTTTATCCAAGGTAATGACAGCGTTCAACCAGTAATTACTGGTACACCCATCAGGCTCTTTGAAAAAATCACACCAGTCTATTTCACTAAAAAACGCATTGTAGGCATTGGCCAACATACACTTATCTGCTAAAATTCCATCCAATTGTTCAAGTTGTGCACATGCCAGGGCAGCATTCAAATTCGGCATCCTGTAATTATAGCCGACTTCGTCATGAACATATTCCCAAGGGTGATTTACTTTTGCAGTGGTGGTAAGATGTTTGGCTCTATCTGCCAAGGCATCGTCGTTGGTAATAATGGCGCCGCCTCCGCCACAGGTAATTGTTTTGTTGCCATTAAAACTCAAAACACCTGCTTTCCCAAAGGTTCCACAATGCCTGGTTAAAATCTTAGAGCCGATGGACTCTGCTGCGTCTTCCACAACGGGAATGTTCCATTGATCTGCCAAATCAATTAACTGGCCCATCTTGCATGGATGACCAAACGTGTGCATGGGAACCATGGCAGCAATGCGTTTGCCAGTTGTTTTATTGAAGGCGCTCGTTCCTCTTTTTTCAGCATTTTGATCAAGGAACTGTTCCAGAGCATCGGGACATAACCCAAGTGTATCACGGTTGACATCAATAAATATCGGGCTGGCATTATTGTAAGCTATGGCATTGGCAGTGGCCACAAAGGTCAGGGGCTGGGTTATTACTTCATCACCGGCTTTCACTCCTGCCAGGTTGAGAGCAACCTGTAATGCTGCGGTTCCATTGACTGTAACAACCGCACGTTTGACGCCCAAATATGCGGCAAGGTCACGCTCAAATCTATTGACATATTCACCAACGCTGGACACAAATGTTGAATCAATGGCATCCAGCACATATTCCCGGTCTATTTCTTTGAAGCGGGGTTCATGAAGCGGGATGAACTGATCTGTCTGATACCAGTCCCTTATGAAAGTTATGAGATCTTTATACATTGTAGATGTCTATTTTATAACGTGAAAGATTGTCTGAGCTTGTAAACCAGTCAATAGTTGCTTTTAATCCTTTTTTCAGGGAATATTCAGGCAGGAAACCGGTTAATTCATGTATTTTGGTGTTATCACAACACAGCCGGAAAACTTCAGATTTTTCCGGACGCAGTCTTTGTTTGTCTGTGATAAATTCCACGTCGGAATTCATTATTTTTTTGATCAAATTCAGGGTATCTCCCACAGAGATTTCAACTCCTGATCCAATGTTTATAACTTCGCCAATGGTTTTGTCAGATTCTGCCAGCGCAATAAATCCTCTACAGGTATCGAGAACATAGTTAAAATCACGGGTAGGTGTCAAATCACCAAGCTTGATATGCTTTTTCCCGGCGGCAATCTGTCCGATTATGGTTGGAATAACAGCACGAGCGCTTTGGCGAGGGCCATAAGTGTTAAAGGGTCTTGCTGTGGTTACCGGCAAATCAAAGGCGCTGTGAAAGCTCATTGCCATTGCATCCGCACCTATCTTGGTTGCGCTGTAAGGAGACTGGGGCTGCAAGGAATGTTTTTCATCAATGGGAACATATTGTGCCGTGCCGTAAACTTCAGATGTTGAGGTATGAATCACGCGTTCACATCCATTTTCCTTTGCTGCCTGGCATATATTCAAAGTACCCTTTATATTGGTATCCACATAACTGTCCGGCGCAACATAGGAATAAGGAATGGCAATTAATGCAGCAAGGTGAAAAACAACATCAATATCTTTTATAATTTCTTTGCAAAAGTGTGGATCACGAACATCACCAGACACAACTTCTATGTCATTCAAACAGTCAAGGACTTCCAGCCATCCCCAGTAGTTAAAGGAATTATAATAACTCAAGGCTGTTACCTTGGCGCCTTTCTGAACCAGCATTTCAGTGAGATGAGAGCCGATGAAACCGTCAGCACCGGTGATGAGGATTTTTTTATTTGAGAGATTCATAAATTACAGCCTATTTGGGAACACACTGCGACACTGCGGGACATCCATTGGTTTATTGGTTTTTCTCATTTTTTATTTTATTTAGACAGGATTGACGGGATTTCCAGTCGCCGACAGACTGCATCCTGAATTTGAGGATCATTTAAAAATTGCTCTTGGGAGACATCCTGTGTGTAAGCGGACGTCTTGAACACACTGGAACATACTGCGTGCGCACATTGCGGGACATTCATTAGTTTATAAGTTTCTCATTTTATTTTTTAAAAGCTTTTGGACAGGATTGACTGGATTTTCAGGATTATTTTTTGTTATGAAATAGCATCCGACGGCATTTTGGGGACATCAGTTCAATAGGTTAAATTTTTTCAAGTTGTCGTTTTAACTCAGGGATGTCTTTCTGTACCGTTTTCCAAACCTGATTTGAAGAGGATTTAAATGACCTCGCTATATTTCTTTGTTTGCAGGAGATGATTTTGATGCATTTTTTATGTATTCGATAAAGAAGGCAAGAAAAACAGCCATGAATAACGCAACTACACTTGCAAGCAGAACGATATTTTTCACGCTTTTTGACCTCACTGAGCTGGTTTCAGGACCCCTTACAACCTGAACAGCATTGCTTACTACCCTGCTAAGATATTCCATATTCAACTCATTTGCCCTTTTTGACAAAGCAATAATTTTATCCTCTATATTCTTTAGATTTGTCTCTACAAAGGCAATATTTTCCTTTTCCTTTTCCTTTTCCTTTTCCTTTTCCTTTAAAAAAACAATCTCTTCTTCCAGGTATTCTTTATCAACCTCTAAATTTTTTGCATTTACCCCTGCCTCCAGAGCAGTCTTTAAGAGAAATGAAGAAGAATCCTCCTTGACCAGGTTCTTGATAAAGGAAGTATCAAGAACGAGATTTGTCTCTCCTTTTTCGCTAACTGCGCTCTTTGATGTCTCGTATCTTCTTAGATGTTTCATATCCTTCAATAAGTTCCCGGCAATCAATGCCTCCTTTTCTTTCTTTTTTCTTTCAACATCAATTGTTCTTATTTTATGTCTGTATAAATTAATAAGATTCTCTTTATTCTTAGTAAGTTTTAATGTTTTAATAGCTGCCTCTGTTTTGTTAATTTCAATATTATTGAGCAATTCGAGATCATTTTTTATATCTATGAATGAATCGCTTGTTTTCTGCGACCTGAAAAACCCGGCCTTTGCTATCTTGGAATCCAAAAAATCAATAAAGCTATGTGCTCTGACGTTAAAAGTATTAATCACATCAAGATAGTCTAAATCTGCAAGAAAATTGTCAGGAAATTCAATCACCACCAATGGCTCTTCTCCGTATTTTTTCTCAAAGTCTTTTCTGTATTCATCCACTATTGACAGTAAAATCTGGTTTTTTTCTTTTATCGAAAAAATTTCGTATCGTTCCAGGGTAAGGGTTAAGCTAAATTGATTGGGGAAATATAATTCTTTCTTCTCTTGAACCTCAAGCGGTATTACGGCTTTTATGTCTATCATTCCTCTTATATCTTCTAAACTCTTGTCTTTTTTTTGAAGGAAGACGATCGCTCTTGTTAAAATAGCAGGAGTAATAATCTGCTCCTTGCTGAACAGCGTATTATCCGGATTTTTGTGCTTTTCTATCCCTGGAAAATTTAGAGAAATAATGCACTCTGTTATTTGCCTTGCAGGATATTTAACAAGTGTTAATCCCATAGCTACTCCTACGCACAAAATAACTATAAGGAGTATAAAAACCTTCCATTTCCATAGCACACGCAGGTAGTCGATGAGTTCGATTTCATCATCGGGGTAATAGTCGTGTTGTATGGGATTTGGCTGTTGAGGCTGAGTAGTCATTTTTTTCTCCATGAGTTTTTAATTCTGTAGCTTATTTTTTTACCGCAGAGCTATCCGGAAATTTTTTACTTTTTTGTTTAATCGGGAGATACTGATTACGCGTAATTGGGGCCGCGTCTTGATTAGTGCACTTAGGACGCAGAGAAAAAACTTTTTTTGAATATTGTCAGGTGAATGGATTTATAATTGTAAGTTTATTCTCAAGATTAAAACCATCTTGCATATCTTCTGATATTAAATAATCTGCATCACAATCCAGGGCGCTGGCTGCAACGACACTGTCCCAGAAAGAAAAGCTCTGATTAGCGCGTATTTTTGATGCCTTTAGAAGTATGTCTTGAGATAATTCAAATACTGTATATTTTTTGTATAGTGACTCAATTAAATTTTGGATTTTCCCTTCTGAAAAATCAACCTTTTTTATCAAGTTTACACACATCTCATTGATTATTTGAGTGCTAATAACAATTTCACATTCTTTTATAATAGTTCTGGCAATTTCAGTTTTCTCTTTGTTTTGAGATTGTATAAATGAATAAAGCCATATATTTGTATCTACGAAATATGTTGAATCAGGCTGTATATTAAAGTCGTTCATAAATTTCTTCTCTCAAAAAAGGCGAAAAATTTTTTGATTTTATGGGATTTGCTAAGAGATTGTCAATTATATCAGCCTGCTTTGCCTTTTTTTCAGTTATTACAATAACCTTCACAGTATCGCCTATTTTTTGTTTGTATTTTTTAGGGATCCGAATAATCCCGTTTTTTATTTTTGATTTAAATTCAATGACCTCCATAGCATTTTACCTCCTTCAAATTATGATTGTAGGCTACGGGGTTAAGAGACTTTGCAAAAAACGCCCTTTTTTTGCCCAAATAGCGCTAAAGCTTCACTAAAGTGCCGGCGTCAGTCTCAAATTTTAAGCCTCGAAATACATGGCCAGACGTTCCAGAAAGGAAGAGCGATCCTTCATGTCCCAAAAGATTTTTCTATGTTCAATCCCCAGTGCCATTACATGTTGTAGAACACAGGAAGCATCAAGTCTGGCTTGGCGTGGCATAGCGTTTAGACGGCATGAAACGCCTCCTGAAGAATCTGTTCACGAAACTGTTTTTTTTGCGGGCTACAGAACCAAAAAGCGATAATGATGCCACGCCAAAACGTGATTCAATTTCACTACTATGCTCGGTAAGAATTTTCAATATATTCTGTCGTCTCATAGCTATATCCTCTTAATATTCAATTTCTAATTTAATCGCTATCTTGATATTCCGGTGCACACTGCGGAGGCACACTAAGGCATAAAGCATCAGGCATTGTGAACGTTTTCTACATACCATTTATATGTTTCTGCTATCCCTTGTTCCAAGCCGATTCTTGCTCTCCAGCCAAAAGAGTTTATTTTAGAGACATCGAGACGTTTCACAGGAGTGCCGTCAGGCTTGCCGGTGTCAAAGCGAATACTTCCTTTAAATCCCGTAAGCCCTGCAATTATCTCAGCCAACTCACGGATAGTTTGGTCTTTGCCGACACCAATATTGATGATTTTGTTTTCGCTGTAATTCTTCATAAGAAACAAACATGCATCAGCAAGGTCATCTACATGCAAAAATTCCCGCTTGGGTGATCCTGTACCCCAAATCTCCACCTCTGATAGACCTTCTGTCTTGGCTTCGTGAAACTTTCTAATGAGTGCAGGGAGCACGTGACTTGTTTTTAGATCAAAATTATCATTTGGCCCATAGAGGTTCGTCGGCATGACACTCAAAAAGTTGGTTCCATATTGCCGGTTATAAGCCTGGCACATCTTTATTCCAGCGATCTTGGCTACAGCGTAAGGTTCGTTGGTTGGTTCCAAAGGCCCGCTAAGAAGGTATTCTTCTTTCATGGGCTGTGGGCAGTTTTTAGGATAGATGCATGAGCTGCCCAGGAAAAGCAACTTTTTGACTTTAAAAACATAAGAAGCATGTATGATATTGGTTTGAATAGTAAGATTGCTATAAATAAATTCAGCCGGATAGGTATTATTAGCATAAATCCCCCCTACCCTTGCAGCAGCAAGAAACACATAGTCAGGTCTCTCTTCATGAAAAAATTCTTCCACTCTCTCCTGTCTTGTGAGGTCCAGTTCTGCATGTGTACGAGTAATGAGGTTTTTGCAACCCTCAATTTCAAGTCTTCGCATAATTGCCGAGCCAACAAGACCGCGATGACCAGCTATATATATCTTTGAGTCTTTATCCATAGCTAAATTACTTCTATTATGTTAAGGATTTTTAAGATTTTTCTTCAGCCTTTAGCTTTGAGTTTGTCTGGCTTGTCCGGGTTGTCAGGACTATTCATATTGGTTTAACATAGGGAAGCCGGCGGTTTGGCAAAACCTGTCTTTCTCTGCCTCTTTAAGGTCTTCTCGAACCATAATCTTTACCAATTCATCAAATAATACTTTAGGTTCCCAACCCAGTTTTGTGCGGGCCTTTGTGGAATCACCCTGAAGGAAGCCCACCTCCGTGGGCCTGAAATAACGTGGATCTATCTGTACAAGGATTTTTCCGGTCTCTTTATCTTTACCTGCTTCTTCAACACCAGTTCCTTCCCAGACAACTTTTATCTCAACCTCCTTAAAAGCTTTTTCCACAAATTCTCTAACTGAATGGGCTTCTTCTGTGGCAACGACATAGTCTTCCGGTTGTTCCTGCTGTAGCATCAGCCACATAGCCTTTACGTAATCGCCGGCATAACCCCAATCTCTCTTGGCATCCAGATATCCCAGATACAACTTTTCCTGCAATCCCAGTTTTATTCTTGCCACCGCCCTTGTAATCTTACGGGTTACAAAGGTTTCACCTCTCACGGGTGATTCATGGTTGAAAAGAATCCCATTGCAGGCAAAAATATTATATGCTTCACGATAGTTAACCGTAATCCAGTACGCATAAAGTTTTGCGGCTGCATACGGACTTCGCGGATAAAAAGGTGTTGTTTCAGACTGAGGGGTCTCCTGAACCTTACCATAGAGCTCACTGGTAGAGGCCTGATAAAACCGTGTTTTATCTTCCAGGTGCAGGATCCTTATTGCTTCCAAAAGGCGTAATGTCCCGAGTGCGTCGGCATTAGCAGTATACTCCGCTGTTTCAAAGGAAACCTGGACATGACTCTGAGCAGCCATATTATATATTTCGTCAGGCTGCACATCCTGGATTATGCGTATAAGATTCGTGGCGTCTGTTAAGTCTCCATAATGCATGAAGAAACGAACATCTTGCTCATGCGGATCTTTATATAAGTGATCTACCCTTGCTGTATTAAATGATGATGACCTGCGTTTAATACCATGTACTTCGTAGCCCTTTTTCAATAGAAACTCAGCTAAGTAAACTCCATCCTGACCTGTGATTCCTGTTATGAGCGCTTTTTTCATAAACATTGTCCTTTCATCTATTGAGACCTTTGAAACCTTCTCAAATCGTAACTATCTTATTAGCGGGCACTCCCTTTTCTATAATATCATCTAAAATTATCTCTCTTGATTCAATTGTGGTAATAAGGATTCTGTCAAATGAAAGTGAGTTAAGATAAACAGGATCTAAAACTGAATATCCCAAAAACTGTTCGCCTGCCTTTAACATATCGACAACTGCAACCATTTCAATGGATGTCTCCTGTAAAGATATATATGCAATTTCAGCAAAGTCACTTGCTCCGCAAAAAACAATTAGATTGACTCTCTCTGCCTCAAGTTTTTGAAAAAGTTTACGGAGTTTGTGGCGGGCATCCTTGTAAAACTTATAAGAATACTGGATATACTTATATGCCAGCCTTGTTTTTTCAACAGCTCCTTCGGGCGTAAGAATATACTTTACCCTATTCTTAGGAATGGTTGTAATCTTAAAAAAACCTTTTTGAGCAAGACGCTTGATAAACGAATTAACAAGCCCCAGAGAAATATCCAGCTTTTTTGCAAGCTCCCGCTGGCTCTGAACGTGGTTTTCCTCAATTTCTTCAAGGAGTTTTAATGTTCGTATGTCTTTATGATCCATGATAAAATAAAAAAGATTAAGAGGAGGATTTTGGCAAAGCGAGACCTTTGAAAAATGTTCAATTTTGTTCGAGTCCAAGGAAGGCGAAAATTTTAACCACAGGAATATATTGAATATTTCGAGGATTGAAATTTGAGACTGACGTAGCAATCGGGCAAAAGGGGACGTTTTGCAAAGGTCTCGAAGCGCATAGCTCCGCCTGGTGGGTTACAGAGCGCTTATTGAAATTCACTGAAGAGATTTGATTCAAGTTGTTCAAGCATTGAACATGTTTTTTTCTTAATGTCAAGCATAATAAATTATGTATTGGGTTGGGTCAATAATGCCTGCTTCTTTAAAGCCCTGCTTTCTTATAATGCAACTGTCACACTCACCGCACGCCAGGCCATCTGAAGAAGGATCATAGCAGCTATGCGTCAGAGAAAAATCAACACCAAGGTCAACTCCTTTTTTAATAATTTCCGCCTTCGTCATATGGATAAGCGGAGTCCTGATTTTTAGTTTTGTTTTGCCTTCTACGCCCGCCTTTGTTGCAAGATTTGCCATTCGCTCAAAAGCTTCTATATATTCAGGCCTGCAGTCAGGATAGCCGCTGTAGTCAATCGCATTAACTCCTATAAATATGTCGGAAGACTGAAGAACTTCTGACCATGCAAGTGCATAAGAAAGAAAAATTGTATTTCTTGCCGGAACATATGTTACCGGTATTTCATCTGGCATCCTCTGTATATTCCTATATTTTGGCACATCCAGATTATTATCTGTAAGTGCTGAACCGCCAATTTTTTTTAGATCTATATCTATTATAAGATGTTTTTTTACACCCATGACATCCGCCGCTTTTTTGGCTGCTTCTATTTCAAAGGAGTGACGTTGTTTATAAAAAAAACTCAAACTGTATATTTCAAAGCCCTCTTGTTTTGCAATGGCCATAACTGTTGTAGAATCAATTCCCCCGCTTGAAAGTACAACTGCTTTTTTTCTCGAAACCATAATATATAACCTCGGCCAAATAGTTAAAGTTATAGTTTAAGTGATTATTTTTAACGTACGAAAATAACACTATATTTAAAATTTTTTACTGCAAAAGAGAATGAAGAACTCAAAGAAATTATACCCCCCTTTCTTTCTCCGGCCATATAATCTTGTGCAACTGAATTTGAAATCTTACCCTAAGGTGGTCTTCAAGAATCCACTCTGCAAGTTGTGATGGATGCATTTGTTCAATCAGAGGAGAAAAAAGTATATTTCTCATGGAAAATCCGGGAGGTATTAATTTTGTCGTTTTTTTAGCAAATTCATAATCTTTGCGGCTTCCTATTACAAATTTTATCTGATCTTTCTGATTAAGTCTTTTAAGATTTTCCAAATCATTTTTATCATTCTCGCCGCTTGAAGGGCATTTTATATCAACTATCTTTATACAACGGCTATGGACCACGCTTATGTCAATACTACCGTTTGTTTCTAATAAAACCTCATATTTTTTTTCCAGAAGTCTGTCAATCAATAGAGGCGTGTCGCCCTGAATCAGAGGTTCACCACCAGTGATTTCAATAAGCGGGCATTTATAATTATCAACTCTGGACAGGATTTCTTCGATTTTCAATTCAACCCCTTCATAATAAGCATAGGCGGTATCACAGTATGAGCATCTTAAATTGCAGCCTGTAAGTCTAACAAAAACGCAGGGGACTCCACTATATATCGATTCGCCCTGAATGCTGTAGAATATTTCGTTTACTATAAGAGACATGGTAACTACTCAGGTTGTTAGGGCTCGGTAAAAAATAACTTGGTAGAATTTGCGCCCAAATTTGCTGTAGATTTAATTGATCTGATTGAGCAAAACCGCAGGAATAGCGAGCTATTTCGAGGACTTTTGCGAATGAAGATCAATTAAAGATATGGTGAAGTTGGGATGCAAAAATGCCAAGTTGTTTTTTACCGAGCCCTTAAGTTCACGGTTGGTTGCCATATTAGTACATTATATGTTATCCTAAATCAACGGAAACAAAATGTAACTACTCAGGTTCACGGTTCAACGGTTCAACGGTTAAAGAGTAATGAAAAAAATATGCCTGATGAAAAATACCATCCAGGAGTATGCATGGGGATCCCATACCGCTATTGCCGATCTTGTGGGCAATAACTCTCCTTCAACAAAACCCCAGGCAGAACTGTGGATGGGTGCGCACCCCAAAGCCCCTTCTTTAGTAAAATATGATGATAAGTGGGTATCTTTGCTTGAATTGATAAAACAATTCCCGGCAGATATTCTTGGGAAAGATATAGCTGGAAAATTTGACAACAAACTTCCATACCTCTTCAAGGTCCTTGCTGCATCAAAACCTCTTTCCATACAAGCTCATCCAGGCATCAAACAGGCAAAACAAGGCTTTGAAAGAGAAAACAAACTCGGAATACCGTTAGATTCTCCAAACAGAAACTATAAAGATGAAAACCACAAGCCCGAGTGTATTTGTGCTTTGACACCTTTCCTGGCTTTATATGGTTTTCGCAAAATTTCAGAAATCATTTCTCTTATGGAGAAAATTTGCCTGAAAGTTTTGTACAAAGAACTTGATAATCTTGAAAGACAACCAAATCCAGAAGGCCTGAAGAGTTTTTTTCGCTCTATTATAACAATAAAAGGCCAAAGAAAAAAACAAACCATAGAGCTTGCGATAACAAATGCACAAAAACTATCCGAAGCTAATCCCGGCTTTAAATGGATGATAAATCTTTACAAAGAGTATCCTGATGATATGGGAATTTTTGCACCGATTCTTTTAAATTTAATTTCTCTTAAACCCGGCCAGGCGCTTTTTCTCCCTTCGGGAGGGCTTCACGCATATCTCGATGGCCTTGGAATAGAATTGATGGCAAATTCAGACAATGTCCTTAGGGGCGGGCTAACAAAAAAACACATCGATGTTCCGGAACTTTTAAACGTACTTAACTTTGAAGAAATGGATGTTAATATTCTTTTATCGCAAAAAGATAAAGATTGTGAAGGAATTTACCACAGTATGGCCGAGGAATTTGTTCTGTCTGTGATTTCTGATGAAAAAAACATATCATATACAAGCCCTGAAAAAAGAAGTGTTGAAATAATTCTTTGTACTGATGGAAAGGCTTCCATTACAGATATCAGTATAAATGAAAATATACTTCTGAAAAAGGGAACATCGGTTATTATCCCCTCTTCGGTCAACAAGTATAGCATCGAAGGTAAAGCCACACTTTACAAAGCCTCAGTGCCTGTTTAAAAAAACTCTTGACATACAAATTTTGATAATATAAATACGAGCGGTCAAAGTAAAAAAAGCAATTATAATTTAGGAGATTTTAGTGGTGCACAAGCTTTCAGGCAACAGTTATCGGTATTTTTTTTATTACTATTTTTTTAGCATCGGTCTGCCTGCCTGGATGCGCTGAGAGAAAATAAATTTTAATAAGCGCTATAAGCCGTGGGCAGACTTTAAAGCCCACGGTTTTTTTAGAGGCCGTGGAGAAAACTTCACGGCCTTTTTTGGTTTAAACCTAAGTTGAAAGGAGGAGAATATCATGACAATCTTAGGCAAACATATCCGTATGGAACGTATAATCAACCGGAATACAGGAAAAACCATAATTGTTCCTATGGATCACGGTATCTCTGTGGGCCCTATAGACGGGTTGCAGGATATGAAGAGTATTATACAAAAGGTGGCTGAAGGAGGCGCTAATGCCATTGTTGAACACAAAGGGCTTGTTAGCGAAGGCCATCGCGGCAAAGGTATTGACGTAGGCCTCATAATACATCTGTCCGGCTCAACAGCTCTATCACCTTATCCCAATGCCAAAACTCTTGTCTGCTCAGTAGAAGAAGCTGTCAAACTCGGTGCGGATGCTGTTTCCATACATGTAAACTTAGGTGATGCCGGTGAAAAGGAAATGCTGAATGATTTCGGCAAAGTCGCCTATGAGGCACGCACATGGGGCATGCCCCTTCTTGCGATGATCTATCCCAGGGGCGAAAAGATAAAGGACGAGTATGACGTTAAAGTTATCAAACACGCTGCCAGAGTTGGAAATGAGATGGGAGCGGATATCGTTAAGGTTTCGTACTCAGGTTCAACAGATAGTTTCAGAGAAGTTGTTGAAGGCTGTTCTGTACCTGTGGTAATTGCAGGCGGAGCCAAAATGGACTCGGATCAGGAAATACTGGAAATGGTAAAAGGCTCAATTGATGCCGGAGGCTCCGGTGTTTCCATAGGTCGAAATGTTTTTCAGCATAGAGATCCAAAACAAATGGTGCAAGCTATTTCAGCCGTTGTAAATGATAAGAGCAGCGTGGAAGATGCCTTGAAAATTTTGGAATAGTTGTAAAAGTTCCGCCACTAAAGCGCAAAGGCACAAAGAAGAGATTTAAACCTTTATCAAAAAGAAAAGAATCTATTTGCTGGAAAAATTGTAGGTGCGGCATATATCGTACATAAGATTAAGATATTAAGACCGGGTTTGTTCGAAAAAGTATATGAAGTTTGTTAGAGAATTATATTATAATCTTGGTGTCTTAGTGTCTTTGTGGCTAAATTATTACGAGTAGTTTTATTGGGGGGTAATAATGCGAAAAATCTGGGTAAAGGTGGATCCCTGGGATAAGAAAATGGTAACAACTGCCCTTGAAGGAGGGGCTGACGGCATAATGGTACCACAGGGATTTACCGGTAAAGTAAAAGAACTGGGCAGAATTCAGACAATTTCAGAGGACGGCGACTTAAAGACAGGCGAAGATGTAATATTTTTTACAATTAAAAGCGGAAAAGACGAAGAAGAAATAGTAAAGCTCAGCCAGAATAAAAAAGTTATTCTTCAATGCAGTGACTGGACAATAATACCTCTGGAAAACTTAATAGCAAAAGGAGCTGAGGTTATTGCTCAGGTTAACAGTTTTGAAGATGCCCAAACCGCCTTCGGCATTCTGGAAAAAGGTGTAAATCATATCCTTTTTCATACAAAAGACCCGCTTGAATTGAAAAAGGCCCTTTCTCAATTGAGATCACTGGAAGACAAAACTCCTCTTGAAACAGCCAGAATTGCGGAAGTAATTTCTGTCGGAATGGGTGACAGAGTCTGTATTGATACATGCACATCAATGACTTCCGGGCAGGGCATGCTGATTGGAAACAGCAGCAGTGCATTGTTTCTGGTTCATTCGGAAAGCATTTCCAATCCGTATGTGTCCCCCAGGCCTTTCAGGGTAAATGCAGGGCCGGTTCATGCATATACAAGGGTTCCAGGCGACAAAACCAAGTATCTTTCAGATCTTTCATCAGGAGATCAGGTAATAATCGTCGATTTCAAGGGCAACACGACAGTTGGTATTGTGGGTCGCCTGAAAATTGAGAAACGACCATTAATGCTGGTTAAAGCGGTTGTTGGTGACAAGCAGATATCTACTATTCTTCAGAATGCGGAAACAATTCGCTTGACCGATCCTGAAGGAAAAGCAGTATCAGTTGTAGCCCTGAAACCAGGAGATGAAGTTCTTGTGGCGATCGAAGAAGGCGGCAGGCATTTCGGACATAAAATCGAAGAAACAATTACGGAAAAGTAATATCATGGCAAATTCCGAAAATAATAAAAACGATGATTCAACTCCAAAAATTGATACACTGCGGAAATCCATAGATGATATTGACGACAATATTCTTGATCTTATCAACAGAAGGCTTCTGCTTGCAAAAAACATTGGACAAATCAAGGGACTGAACAATGAGCCGATTTTAGACAGCACACGTGAAACAACAATTATCAAGAGGCTTTCAAGTATCAATAAAGGTCCCCTGATTAATAGTACACTCAGTCATATATTCACCGAGATATTTGCGTCGGCCCGTGAAATTCAAAAGCCGCAGCTTGTAACATATCTTGGGCCTGAAGCCACATTCACCCATATTGCCGCTATTAAGCATTTCGGACGCAGTGTGTCATTTGTTCCGCAGCCGAGTATCCGGGACATATTTTCCGAAGTTGAAAAAGGTGCATGCAATTACGGTGTTACACCTGTTGAAAACTCCATAGAAGGGGCTGTCAATTATACCCTGGACCTCTTCTTTGAATCCAATCTAAAAATATGTGCTGAATTATATCTTAATATATCTTTGGATCTTTTATCAAAATCAGGGAACTTGGATGATATCAAGGTAATATATTCACACCCTCAACCAATTGGGCAGTGTCGAGGATGGCTCAGAAAAAATTTGCCTGAAATTGTGCCGGAAGAATGTAGCAGCACGGCTTATGCAGCCCAAAAAGCCGCTGAAAATTCAGAAGCAGCCGCAATTGCAAGTAGTGAAGCCGCAAGATTGTATAATTTGCAAATAGTTGCATCTAAAATTGAGGATTTTTCAAGAAATATAACTAGATTTCTGGTAATTGGGCGAGATGAAATCCACATGACAGGAAGCGATAAAACATCAATTATGTTCGCAACTTCTCACGTTCCAGGAGCTCTCTACAGAGTACTGGAGCCAATTGCAAAATCCGGAATAAACATGCTTAAGCTTGAGTCGAGGCCGACCAAACACGAAAACTGGAGCTACTTTTTCTTTGTTGATTTAGAGGGACATATCGAAGATCCAAAAGTTCAAGATACAGTATCAAAAATGAAAAATCTCTGCCAGTACCTTAAATTGCTTGGTTCATATCCAAAGTTTCAGGATTAAGCTCAGGGATCAGGGATCGGGGATTAGGGGGTCATAAGAATTCAAAATTTTACATTTTCGAGGTACAACAATTATGGATATTGATGCGAACACTTCACTTTTTTGCGTTATTGGAGATCCCATATCTCACAGCCTTAGTCCTGTTATGCATAACAGTGCATTTGCCGATACAGGATATAAAGGAGTTTATCTTGCATTTAATGTTAAAGACGTGGCTTCAGCCGTTGCTGGAATAAGGGGACTTGGCATTAAAGGCGTCAGCGTCACAATACCGCATAAGCTGACTGTAATGGAATTTTTAGATGAAATAGATGAAAGCGCTATAAAGATTGGCGCTGTTAATACTATAATTAATAGACAGGGTAAACTTTTTGGTAGTAATACAGACTATCTTGGAGCAACAAACGCTCTGCTGGAAAAAACAAGCATAAAAGACAAAGATGTTATAATAATAGGAGCCGGCGGCGCTGCACGTGCTATTGGGTATGGTATATTATCCGAAGGCGGTAGGTTAACCATTGTAAATATATTAGAAGATGAAGGGAAGCAACTGGCAAGAGATCTTGCTGTGGAATATTATCCATTACAGGAGTATAAAGATTATGACTGTCAAATACTTATTAATGCGACACCTATTGGGATGGATCCAAATATTGACGAAATGCCAATAAAAAAAGAGTATCTGCAAAAAGATATGGTTGTGATGGATATTGTTTATAATCCCCTGAAAACCCGGCTGTTAAAAGAGGCTGAAGATATCGGCTGCATTACAATAGGCGGAGTTTCAATGTTTGTTCACCAGGGTGTCGCCCAGTTTGAATTATGGACAGGAAAGAAAGCTCCTGTTGATGTTATGAGAAAAACCGTGCTGGATGCTCTTCAAAAAAAGTAACGGTTCAGCGCTTTTAAATATAATTTTGGACAGGATTTACAAGATATTCAGGATTAAAATTATCGAAACTTTTCCTGTTAATCCAAATCTAAATCCCTATACCTTGATACGCACCTTCTTCATGTTGTGATTATATTTTATGATTTACTGGATAGCTACAATGAGAGTTGGCTTTGTTTGTGCACTTTAAATAAAATCTTGTTTATCCTGTTATCCTGTCAGATTCTTTTTCAAAAGGCTAAATTGTTACAAAAAAGTTATTTATGATTGAAATTAAGACACAAAAAATAAAAAATAGTGAGGTTAACGTTCCAGGCTCAAAGAGTTATACCCACAGAATTCTTATAGCAGCAGGTCTTTCAGATGGAGTCTGCAATATAATAAATTGCTTGAAAAGTGAAGACACCCTGCTCACCCTGAACGCTCTGAAGCAATTAGGCGTAAGAATAGATGAAGACGAAGAGAAAGTTGTAGTACATGGCTCTAAAGGATTGCTAAAACCTTGTAAAGATCCAATCTATCTTGCTAATTCCGGAACGTCAATGCGTCTTTTAACCGGAATTGTTGCAATCGGGGATGGCACATATACACTTACAGGCACAAAACGTATGTTTGAAAGGCCGATACAGGATCTTTTAGACGGTCTGAATCAGGTAGGTGTTGAAGCATTTGCCGTCAATGCCAATGGATGCCCTCCAATAAAAATCAAGGGCGGCAAAATAGATGGCGGTCATGTGGATCTTAATTGCAGTATAAGCAGTCAGTATCTTTCTTCACTGCTCTTAATGGCGCCATATACTGATAAAGGCCTTGAAATAACTGTAACCAGGGGGCCGGTTTCCAGGCCTTATATTGATATGACTGTCGATATTATGACGAGGCTCGGAGTCAAGGTTGCTCGAAACGGATACAGCAGCTTTAATGTCCCTGGAAATCAAGTATACAAGGCAGGCAATTATTATGTTGAACCGGATTGTTCCCAGGCTGGATACTTCTGGGCTGCCGCTGCTATAACCGGTGCAAAGATAAAAGTTAAAGGAATATCAAAAAACTCAAGTCAGGGCGATGTGCGTTTTGCAGATGTTCTGGAAGAAATGGGTTGTAAGGTATTTCATGAAAATGACGGCATTTCCGTGTGCGGGGATAAACTCTCGGCCATTGAGGTTGATATGGCCAACATGCCGGATATAGTCCCTACCCTTGCTGTTGTGGCGGCTTTTGCCAAAGGAAGAACCATTATAAAAAATGTTGCACATTTAAGAGAAAAAGAATGCGATCGTTTAGGTTCTGTGGCAACAGAACTTTCAAAGATGGGAATTGAAGCAAATACAACTGAAAATGGTTTGGTTATAAAAGGCGGAAAGCCGGTTGGGGCAGAAATTAACACATACAATGATCATCGGATAGCCATGAGTTTTGCTGTTGCGGGCCTTGTGGTTCCAGGCATCAAAATAAAAGATGAAAAATGTGTAGAAAAATCTTTTCCTGAATTCTGGAAAGTCTTTGAAGGGCTTTACGAATGATGAATATATATTTAATAGGATACAGGTGTACCGGAAAATCTTCAGTAGGAAAATCTCTTGCTAAAATACTCGGATGGTCTTTTCTGGATGCCGATGTTGAACTTGTTAAAGAATACAAAATAACTATTTCCGAAATTGTGGCCACAGAGGGCTGGAAATCATTTCGAAAAAAAGAAAAGCATGTATTAAAAAGACTTAGTTCTCTTGATAAACACGTGATAGCAACAGGAGGCGGAGCTATCCTTGATGAAGAAAATGTAAAAAATATGAAAAAAAGCGGAGTCAGTATCTGGTTAAGAGCAACTCCCGAAACTGTCAAGGACAGGATTTTAAAGGATGAAACTACGGAAGATTCACGTCCATCTTTAACATCAAAAGGACTTATGGAAGAGATCGAAGAAACCTTTATATACCGCAATCCCTTTTATGAAAAGGCAATGGACTTTTCTGTGGATACAGATAATATTGATGTGGAAAATATTTGTCTTACCATACAAAAAAACTTGATAGAACAGGGATCAGGAAAAAAATGAACATCGAACATCGAACGTCCAACGTTGAACATCGAATGATGAAATCGCTTCGCTCCGCCAGTTTATAAATTGTCAGAATACCTTATTCAAAATTCGATGTTGGATGTTGGATGTTCATCTTTTAATATGTTGGACGTTCATCTTAGCACTTATGAGGAGTACATATGCCTGGTAACACCTTTGGAAAGATGTTTAAAATAACGACATGGGGTGAATCACATGGAGAAGCTGTCGGCGTTGTAATTGATGGTTGCCCTCCGAAGATTCCTCTTGATGAGGAAATCATTCAGGCAATGCTGAACCGCAGACGTCCAGGCATGTCGGTTGCGAGTACAAGTCGAAAGGAACCTGATGCAGCTATTATTATGTCAGGCGTATTTGACGGCTTTACAACCGGCACTCCTATTATGATTATGGTTAAAAATAAGGATGCTGATTCAAAAGCTTACGAGCCTTATGCAGATCTCTTTCGTCCCGGGCATGGAGATATAACATATCTGGCTAAATATGGCATACGCGACTGGAGGGGAGGCGGCCGTGCCTCTGCACGAGAAACTGTTGGAAGGGTAGCGGCAGGAGCGGTTGCAAAAACTCTTCTGGAGAAGGAAAATGTCAGGATTCATGCGTACACCGTGGAACTTGGCGGAATAAAGGCAGAAAAACGCGATATAAAAGTAATGGATAAAAACATGTTTTTCTGCCCGGATATGGATGCTGCTGAAAATATGGAAAAACGAGTTAAAAGTGTCCGGAAAAAAGGTGATTCATTAGGAGGTATTGTAGAAATAAAGGCGGAAGGTGTTCCAAAGGGTTTGGGTGATCCGGTATTTGACAAACTTGATGCAGATCTGGCAAAGGCAATAATGAGTATAGGTGCAGTAAAGGGAGTGGAGATCGGCTCCGGTTTTGAGGCTGCTGCAAAGCTTGGCTCTGAAAATAATGATCCAATAACTCCTGAAGGTTTTACATCAAACAATTCCGGAGGAATCCTTGCAGGAATATCCAACGGCGACGATATTGTAATACGCGCAGCAGTTAAACCTATACCTTCAATTGCAATTGAACAAAACACAATTGACCGGTTTGGAAATCAAAAAACAATTTCCACAAAAGGACGTCACGATATATCGGCCATACCACGTATCAATGTTGTATGTGAAGCAATGGCAAGCATTGTACTTGCAGATCATTTATTAAGACAAAAAGCAATATCATGGACAGATTAAACATAGGTATAATTGGCGGGACAGGAGGCATGGGCCGCTGGTTTAAGAATTTTTTCTCTGAAGCCGGCCACAATGTTTTAATTTCCGGCAGAAAAACGGAAATCACATATGAAGATGTTGCCCAAAGGTGCGATGTAGTAATCTTAAGCGTGCCTCTTGATGCAGCCATATCTATTTCCAAAAGAATCGGCCCTGTAATAAGTCAGAATCAGCTTCTTATGGATTTTTGCTCTCTTAAAGAAAGTATTCTAAAAAATATGCTTTCTTCTACCTCAGCTCAGGTAACAGGGACACATCCCCTTTTCGGTCCTTTTACTGATTCCATAATGGGGCAAAACATAATTGTATGCCCTGGAAGAGGAACTAAATGGCTTGAATGGCTCGAAGATGAATTTACAAAAAAGGGGGCAATTGTTACGCACATGGATCCGGTTACACACGACCGAAATATGGCTGTTGTCCAGGGACTAACCCATCTTTTAACAATCTGTCTTGGCAGAACTCTCCAAAAGTTGAACATGACCCCTTCCGATGCTGTCTTGTATTCAACCCCTGTGTTCAGGTTAAAAATCGATCTGCTGGCACGTCTGTTTGCGCAGGATCTTGGCCTGTATGCAAATCTTATAGGTAAAAACACACATGTTAAAGATGCTGTGGATACTTTTTTATCTTCTATGGATGAAGCGAAGAAATGCCTATTATCCGGTCAGGACGAAAATGCGATATCTTTTATGGAAAATATTCGAGACTTTCTCGGAGATTATTGTCAGGACGGCCTTGAAGAAAGCAATAAAATATTAACTGCTCTTTATTCGGAAAAGAACAATTCTCATTCATAATTCATTACATAACCTTCAAAATCCTTTTCCAGAAGAAAACGCGATATCATTTCACTGACCTTGTCCGCAGTATCAACTCTATAAAATCCTTTCTCATCACGACCAACCTTTTTTTTAGCATTTTCAACTATTGTCTGAAGAGATCTGGTAGTCATTTCAACATTGGCATTTACAACAATTGTATCTTTAGAAGCACCCATTATGTGTTTATCTCCTTTTCTATACTTCCAATTCCAAAACGTATAATATCCACCAAGCCCTCAATCCAGCCGTTGACATCTTCCTCACTGCATTTGAAAAGACCAAGCCCTGCATCAAGATGCAAAACCGTCTGAGCCTGAAGGAATCTGTCCATAACAGCATCCACCACAAAACTCGCCTTTGCGATATCGATGTCATTGCGGATTTCACCCCTTTGTTTTGCAGTTTCCAAAAGTGACCTGATGTAATTAAGGCTATTTTTACGCAATGATAATAGTATTTCATTTCTGAATGGAATCTCTGACTCAAACAATACCTTCAAGTATAACTTGTAAATGAGTGGATGTTCCTTTAAGAAAATTACCCCTGCCTGAAAGGTTTTTTTCAGCCTGGTAAACAGATCCTCATTTGTAGGCCGATCACGTATCTCCCGCAGATTATCCTTGATCATGCCTATGGACTTATTAAACACAAAAAGGAATAGTCCCTTTTTATCACCAAAATACTGAAATATTGATCCTTTGGCTATGCCCAATCGAGTTACCAGGGAATTTATGCTGGCTCCTGCATAGCCCTTTTCGCTGAATTCCTCAACAGCAACCTGGATAATTATGTCCTGCTTAGTTTTCGTAAGATTTTGAAATGTTTTTAGCGGAATCAAAATTACTTCACACCCTTTAACCTAAATTCTAAATAATTCTGTTACTTGACACTCAATCGTTTCTTCCTATATAGTAATAGTTCACGGTTGATCAAAACAGGCTTTCAACTTAAAGCGGGACGCTTTCCGCCATTTTGACTTTATGGCAATTCCACAATCAAGCAAAATCTAAGGAATTGCTAACCAACTGAATTTACAGGCTGTCTCGCCTTACGTTGGTAGCCTCAAAACATAAAACTTTTAACTGTAAACTGATAACCGTGAACTGTTACCCTATATATTGTTTTACACTTCATAAAAAAAATACTATATATATTTTGCTTTTTATCATCAACATCTATTTATTAAATTTTCAATACTCCGTTCGCTTGCGGCGGGGAGCTTCATTATGAGGAAAAATGGAAACCGGATTTGAGAAAAAACTTCTTTGCATAGGAGCCGGCTATGTCGGCGGTCCTACGATGGCTATGATCGCTTATAAATGCCCGCAATATAAAATAACCGTTGTAGATATCAACCATAAGCGGATAGCTGAATGGAACTCTGATAACCTCCCCATTTATGAGCCGGGCCTTGACGAAATTGTAAAAGCTGCCAGAGGAAGAAATCTTTTTTTCAGCACAGATGTAGATAAAGGTATTAAAGAGTCTGATATTATCTTCGTAAGTGTCAACACTCCTACCAAGACATTCGGTGTTGGCGCAGGCATGGCTGCTGATCTTCAATACTGGGAAAAAACTGCAAGGCATATTTTGCAATGTGCTGAATCCCCTAAGATAATCGTAGAGAAAAGTACTCTTCCGGTTAAAACAGCCCTTGCTATGGAAAGAATTCTCACCTCGAATAATAACAAAATTCATTTTGAAGTGCTTTCCAACCCGGAATTTTTAGCTGAAGGCACGGCTGTTAATGATTTGGAAAATCCCGATAGAGTTCTTATCGGCTCACAGCAAACAAAAAGCGGAATAAAAGCCGAAAATGAGCTGGTCGAAATATATACAAAGTGGGTAAACAAAGACCGAATTATTACTTCTGATATCTGGAGCAGCGAACTTTCCAAACTGGTTTCAAACGCATTCCTGGCCCAAAGGATATCGTCTATAAATTCGATTTCCGCCCTGTGTGAAAAAACAGATGCCGACATTAATGATGTTGCAAGAGCAGTTGGATTTGACAGTCGTATTGGAATGAAATTCTTAAACGCAAGCATTGGTTTCGGTGGATCATGCTTTAAAAAAGATATTCTTAATCTGGTCTATCTTTGCAGGTATTATGGCCTTAATGAAGTCGCCGACTACTGGGACAGCGTGGTAAAAATTAATGATTTCCAGAAAGAACGTTTTGTAATTAACATGCTTACAACGATGTTCAATACACTGGTTAACAAAAAAATATGCCTGTTGGGGTTTGCGTTTAAAGCAAATACAGGAGACACAAGAGAAAGCCCTGCCATATATATAGCCAAAAGATTAATTGAGGAAAAAGCAGAGCTGGTGATAACTGATCCTAAAGCTCTTAAGAACGCAAAGATTGATTTGCAGAATATTGACGCTGACGTAAAATATGTTGAAGATCCCTATGAAGCGGCTGCCGGAAGCTATGCTATAGCTATAATGACTGAATGGGATTTATATAAAGACCTTAACTATGAAAAAATTTATGGATCTATGATTAAACCGGCCTTTTTCTTTGATGGTCGTAATATCGTTGATCATCAAAGACTTTTTGAAATTGGGTTCAATGTATTTCCTATAGGAAAGCCGGCATTAACGCATTTTTAGATAAAATTGTAACCGTTCACGGCTTGAAACTTGAAATTGGAAAATAGAAATTGGGAAGAACAGTACAAAAGCATGAAAGCCAAATTTCCAACTTCCAATTTCTATTTTCTAATTTCTAATTTCGACGTTCCGTGAACGGCTACGAACTATTACAATTAAAGGTATTTCCATGAAATATTATGATAATAAACGCATATTAATTACAGGCGGCGCCGGCTTTTTGGGCTCTCATCTTTGTAAACGACTGGTCAGTGAAGGTTATGAAGTTCTATGCGTTGACAATTGTTTTACAGGTACCAGAAAAAATATAGCAGACCTTCTAAGCAATCCGAATTTTGAATTTATTCGTCATGACATTACTTTTCCGCTTTATATAGAGGCGGATGAAATATACAACCTTGCCTGTCCCGCATCTCCGATTCATTATCAGTTCGATCCGGTTCAGACAACAAAGACAAGCGTACACGGCGCCATCAACATGCTGGGACTGGCTAAACGGGTAAAGGCTAAAATCCTGCAGGCATCGACAAGCGAAGTTTACGGTGACCCTGAAGTTCATCCTCAGCCTGAAAATTACTGGGGAAAAGTAAATCCTGTCGGACCAAGGTCTTGCTATGATGAGGGGAAAAGATGCGCGGAAACTCTTTTTTTTGACTACTACCGCCAGCATGGCCTTAAAATTAAAGTCGCAAGGATATTTAATACATATGGCCCGCAAATGCATCCAAATGATGGGCGGGTAGTCAGCAATTTTATTGTGCAGGCGCTTTCAAATAAAGATATAACCGTCTTTGGTGACGGATTACAAACCAGATCTTTTTGCTACGTTGACGATTTAATAGAAGGCCTGATCAAAATGATGAATAGTCCGGATGATTTCACTGGTCCGGTCAACCTTGGAAACCCAAATGAATTCTCTGTCCTTGAATTAGCAAAAAAAATCATAGAAACAACCGGATCTAAATCAAAGATTGTTTTCAGGCCGCTGCCCCAGGATGACCCATGCCAGCGTCAGCCGGATATCAGCCTGGCTCAAGAAAAACTCGACTGGCAGCCAACTGTTAATCTGGACAAGGGGCTGAAAAAAACAATTGAATATTTTGATAAAATATTAGCAACCGAAATTTAACAATTTAGATTTTTAAAATATATCCTAATGAATAATAATAATAATAATAATACCAAACAGCCGGCATTTATAGATGTGGTGTATAAGCTGGGCCTGAAGAATACAGAGACAGGAGTCGGGTATTTTTCATGCGATCCAGTGAAAGAAGTCAGTTTTGAAGAATCAACTGAGTATTTAAGAGATCATCCCTATGATACTTACATGCATAAGCATCTTTTAGACATAATAGCAAAGTTTGATGATACAAGAATGCAGCGGCTCATAAAGGAGGTAAAGCAAGACGATTATACTTTGTCGGCATTATTATATGAAGCTTCTCTATTATATAATGAATTCACCTTATTTAAAAAATATTTTGAATCAGAAGAAACAAAGAAGCTTTCAGCCTTCACTCCACTTAACCTTATCAAATCCAGCCTTTTAGACGATCATGATCTTCATTCAGAATGGATTGCTGTTTTCAAAAGCAACATCATCGATCATAAGCCGCTTCCAGCTCCTGATGTTAACAAACTGCCGCTATTGTTCGGCAAAGAAAAACTTTCGGAGATACAAGACAATTATGTCCATATCCATGAAATCTATAACAAAATAACAGGAAATTGCTCGCAAGAAAATAAATACTCTCCTACGTTTAAGGCAACCGCTCAGCATGCTCTGAACAAACTTATAGAATATAATATTCTTACGGATACGGAAATGAGGCATGAATCATCTCTGAGCCCTTTTGCGCTCCTCAGGAAATGGCATATCGGTTACTCCGTCAGGAACAGCCGCCACAACTATGTTTTTATAGGCGATCAAACCAGCTACGGCAAGGGCCTTTCTCTTGATGCGGCACGGGCATCATACAGCATGGAAATAGTTGAACGCAGATCATCATTTGCCGGCTTTAACTCAGAAGGCACATTTGATTTCATAAAGGAATATCCATTAACCCATGCAAAGTACGAAGATTTAATTAAAGGTGGAAAAAACGCAGTAAACCCAAACAATCTGGTTTTAGAAACCCCATATAACAACGAAGCATTATTCTGGCTTGAAGGTGAACAGCAGTGTGGTCAAAGTATGCAGCACATCCTGCTTCCAGCCCAGTGTGTGTTTCTCTTCTGCAATCTGGATGAAATTAATCTATTCAGCGGACTTGGCTCAACCGGCCTGGCGTCCGGGAATTCAATAGAAGGGGCAAAAATAAGTGCTCTATTAGAAATTATTGAACGCGAAAGCGAAGGATTATCTCTTTATACCCCCTCTCGATGCTTCAGACTTGAGGCTGAAGACCCTCAGGTCGCAAATTTATTGGAAGAGTATAAAACCAAAGGGATAGTGGTTCAATTCCAGGATATAAGCCAGCCATTCGGTGTCCCATGCTACAAGTGTTTTGTTGTCAGCCAAAACGAAGAACTCGTTAAAGGAACCGCTGCTCACCTTGATGGCAAAAAAGCTCTTATTTCCGCCTTAACTGAAACTCCCTATCCTTACCCGAATGGACCTGCTTCAAATCCTGGCCCTGATGAGCTGCCTATGCTTTGCTTTGAAAATCTGCCCGATTACTCAACTAGTAATCCTGTCAAGGAGCTGGAGATTCTTGAAACTCTGCTTATAGCTAATAACTACAAACCACTATATGTAAACTTGACCAGAAAAGACCTTGATATACCTGTAATAAAAGCTTTAATACCCGGAATGGAGATAATAACGGATTTTGATCGCTTTTCCAGGGTTAACCCGAGGCTTTTTGCTAACTATCTGCAACTTCAGCCCTAACCATTGCTCTTGCGAGTAATAAATCTTCTTTGGTTGTAATTTTAACGTTGCACCTGCTGCCCGTGACAACCCTTACCTTTATTCCAAGTTGTTCTACTAACATAGCATCGTCTGTACCATTAATCCCGATACGTATAGCATTCTCATGTGCTCTTCTTATCAAGTTATATTTAAAAGCCTGAGGAGTCTGCGCAAGCCATATTGTATTTCTTTCAATTGTCTTCTCAATAAATCCTGAGTTGTTAACTCTTTTTAGAGTATCATATGCAGGTATGCCGAATATGCAAGCGTCATAATCAGTTGCACATGTTATACATTCTGTTAACTGTTCAGAGCGAATAAACGGACGTACGCCATCATGGATAACTACAATGCTATCATCTATAATATTATCAATTGCCAGAAGACCGTTATAAACCGAATCCTGACGTTTAGCGCCGCCAGGTACAAGGCTTACCTTTTTTTGAAAATTCTGTTGATTTAGTATATTCTCATTACAAAACACAAAATCTTCTTCAGGAACGACAAGAAAGATTTCGTCTATAATACTACATTCATCAAATACCTCAATTGTGTGGCTTATAAGCGGACGATTATCAAGCAATAAATACTGCTTGCGCACGTTATCGTCCATCCTTATACCCTTGCCTGCGGCTACTATTATTGCTGATACAACCATAAACGGTTCACGGTTCACGGTTCACGGTTCACGGTTCACGGTTCACAGTTGGTTGCCTTGATTTCTGCATTGCTCTCTAACCTTGAACCCTGGAACCGTGAACCCTGAACCGTTACTATTTTAAGTAACTAAGCTCTTTTGGAAGAGGTACGCCTTTTCCCATTGTATTCTCACCATAATTGACACTGGTAAGGATTTTAATGTCTCTTAACGCACGAACATCTCCTTCAAATTTAACCTCAGTTATATTTTCCTTCTGGATCTTCCCTCCTGCCCACTGTATATCAAGAACGCTGCTCGCATCAAACCTGTCTTCTCCAACACAAAGTTCCACCTGACCGCCGTAGTGCCGAACAATTTTGGCAACCAGAAGACTGGGCCTGCTGTGGAAACCCAGTTTAACTGGAACACCTACGGAAATTGAAGAACGCTCAATGTT
>JAJSZW010000035.1 GCA_030262895.1 Deltaproteobacteria bacterium
CCTCCCATGAGCGATTTTCTCTTTAGCAAGGGTATAAAAGTCGCAGAAGGTTTTAATGAAAAGAATATTTCTATTGATCACGATCTTATAGTTGTTGGAAATGCAGTAAAAAAGGATAATCCTGAAATTAATAAAATGAATGAACTGGGGCTCAATTTCTGTTCAATGCCCCAGGCAGTTAACAGGTTTG
Organism: Deltaproteobacteria bacterium; assembly: GCA_030262895.1. GTDB lineage: Bacteria > Desulfobacterota > Desulfobacteria > Desulfobacterales > ETH-SRB1 > B13-G4. The sequence goes on from JAJSZW010000035.1 coordinate 191, forward strand.
TTGCAGATGGTAAGAAAACAGTACTTGTTACAGGAACTCACGGTAAAACAACGATTTCTTCTATTATGGCCTGGATACTTTATGTCGCGGGACTTGATCCCTCATTTATTATTGGAGGAATATTAAGAAACTTCAACAGCAACTACCGGCTTGGCAAAGGAGAATTCATCGTAATAGAGGGAGATGAATACGATACGGCATATTTTGACAAGGGGCCGAAATTTTTACATTACGATCCCCACATGGCGGTTATTACAAGTGTTGAATTTGACCACGCCGATATTTTTAAAGATATTGACCAAGTCAAAAAGGCTTTTGATATTTTCATATCAGGCATTTCACAAAAAAGTACATTAGTTGCTTTTGACAGCGATAAAAATATGGACGGGCTTATCAGCGGCAGGAAATGCTGCGTTATTAAATATGGAAAGAATAAGAGTTCAGCATGGGGCCTGGGGAAAGTATCCTATGCACCTCCCTGGACTTTTTTTGAGGTTTTAAAACAAGGTAAAACTTTTAAAACCTTTAAAACCGGAATTTTCGGAGAGCACAATTTGTTAAATACTTTGGCGGCAGTTGCTGTAGCCGACAAATTGATGATACCGAACGAGGTTATCGCAAAAGCACTTGAAAGTTTTCAGGGTGTAAAGAGACGTCAGGAAATACGAGGCCAAAAAAGAGGCATTACAGTTATGGATGATTTTGCCCATCATCCTACTGCTGTTAAAGAAACTGTAAGAGCGGTTAAATCGTTTTATCAAAACAAAAGGCTAATAGCTGTTTTTGAACCCAGAACCAATACCAGCATGCGAAACATCTTCCAAAACATATATCCTCTTTCATTTGATCATGCAGATATCATTTGTATCCGCAAACCTCCTCTTCTCAACAAGATCCCCCCGGATGAGCATTTTTCATCTGAAAAACTTGTTAAGGATCTGCAGAATAGAGGAAAGGACGCACACTACTTCCCCGACACGGACTCTATAATAAAATATCTTGAAAACACGACAAAGCCCGGCGACCTTGTTCTGGTAATGTCAAACGGCGGATTTGACAACATTCATGAAAGCCTATTGAAAAGATTATAAAAATTTAGAAGACTTTTATCTGGCTACGCAATCTATAGACTTTTCAGATAATTAATTTCACAAGGCCGGAAGGAGGAAGGCGTATTAGTTATACGTCGACGACTGATAACGCAGTGAAATTATTTATCTGAAAGTCTATACTATAATTGTAGCCATGCCGGATGCAATTCAGCCGACGCTAAAAAGCGGCACGCCTGATTTGCTCTCATTCAATCTAAGATGAGGTCCAAAAAGGAGGATAAAAAATGGAAATAAACGACATTTTACAGAAATCGCGTGATACAGAGCCTTTTGATAAAGATGAACTCATAGAAATGCTCTCCTTTCCACCGGATTCAACAGAATCCTACTTATTAATGGCAGAAGCTAATCGTATTTCCAAAGAACTGACTGAAAACAAAGCTGAAGTTCATGCTCAGTTTTCATTAAATCTTGCTCCTTGCGCATGTAACTGTTCATTTTGTTCTTTTGCAAAAAAGTATGGTATTTTTGAACATGAAACAGAAATATCTCCTGAAGAAGCTGTTTCATTTGCAAAACAATTTGAGCGAGATGGAGCCAATGCAATATTTGTAATGACTACAGCCAATTACCCTTTCAGCAAATTCATTGAAGTCTCACAGGAGATAAAGAAAAATTTAAGAAACGAAACAACGTTGATCGCGAATATTGGTGACCAATCTTTAGAAAACGCAAAAAAGTTAAAACAAGCTGGGTATGCCGGAGTTTACCATGCGCTTAGACTGCGTGAAGGAATAGATACTAGTCTTTCACCAGAAAATCGAAAGAAAAGCATACGTAATTTTCAGGAAGTTGGTTTGAAAGTAGGAACGTGCGTTGAACCGATTGGCCCTGAACACACAAACGAAGAGATTGCTGAGTTAATACTTTTTACAGGATCATTTAATCCATCTTACAGCGGAGCAGCTCGGCGAATTGCTATACCAGGGACTGAAATGGCATCGATAGGTATGATTAGCGAATTACGTATGGCACAAATTGTTGCTGTAACTAGGATTGGAATTCCGAAAACAGTGTTGGGCAATTGTACGCATGAGCCGTGTACTTTAGGAGGAATAGCGGGTGCAAATTTATTTTGGGCTGAAGTAGGTGCTAACCCACGTGATATTAAGGAACGAACAGAGGAAGGTCGAGGCGAGAGTGTAGAGAGCTGCAGGAATATATTCCGCGAATGCGGTTGGGATATTTGGGAGCTTTCTTCCCGCTATTACCTAAGTTGAGCGATTTTTTGCGAAGAAATGTGCCGAGATCTTGATGCAGCAAGGTTTGCGAAAAGCGTAAGCATACCAATGGATATGTCGAGACTTTTCGCAAGTCCTTGATGCGCAAGAGATTGGTGCAGGTCGAGTAAAAAAATGCTCAATTTAGGTAATATAATAATCATGTCTAATAGCCTTGAACTCTGCATTACACCGGACATAAACAGCATGTAATTCTGCTATTTCTCTCCTTTAATCTTTTTAATAATTTTGGGAATAAAAAATGAAAAAATAAAAAGACCTACTGAAAAGAAAACCTTGAATGAAAAAAGGTGTGACCAGTTTCCAGTAGCCCAGATCTCCTTTATTGTTCCAATAAAAAAAGTAAAAATAAACGTTCCGACAATAATTCCTAAACCAGTGCCAAAAAAATAATCCCAAAATCGTACCTTTGTGAGCCCCATACCAAAGTTCATGGGCGTGAAAGGGAAATAAACAAGACGCAAATACAGAATGGTTGCAAACCCATTGCGCTCTATGGCATCGTCATATTTTTTTAATTTATCCCCAATTAAAGAAGCAGCGAAATCCCTTCCAAGAGTACGTCCGATAAAAAAAGCTATGGATGCACCCCCCATTGCACCAATCCAAACATATAAAAAACCCCAGTATGCACCGAAGATTGCTGCTCCTATACCCGTCAACAACGTTCCAGGAACAAACAGACAAATCCCGGCAACATAAAACAGGATATAAATTAAAGGCGCCCAGAAACCCGCTTTACCCAAAAAACTATTTAAAAATTCAGATGTCAGATAATTTTTTACAGGAGTGAATTGTACCAAAAATATTGCGCCTATTATGAATGCAGCAAGAATTATTGCCTTTATAGCTGCTTTTTTACTTCGAACATTTTGTTGCTTAATAGTTTCGTTCATTTTGTCCTCTCTATAGATTTTCAGATAATTCATTTCACAAGGATAGAAGGAGGAAGGCGTATTAGTTATACGTCGACGACTGATAAGGAACGGGCAACGAAATAACTTCCCCAACTATGCATCACAGATTCAGGCCACCTTTGCCCGATCTCAAATCCCAAAAATATCAAAATAGCCTGCTATTCCATCAACTTTTGTGATTTGAGATCGAACAAATTTGACCCAAATCTATGCGCCTACTTGCGGAAGTTGTTTCGTCCCCGTTCCTAACGCAGTAAAATTATTTATCTGGAAATCTATAACTGCTGCCAATAATATCTGGCCCTCGGCTGCCTGCATCATATAAATGAAGTAATTTTGAACGATCAGAGCAATCTTCACATTCTTTTAATATAGGTGTTAAAAAGGACCAGCAGAGCTCAACGCCTTCCTGTTGCCAGAAAAGCATTTGATCCCCAAGTATGCAGTCAATCAAAACTTTTTCATAGGCATCAAATATTTGCCCCTGTGAATTTTGATGATAAAAGAAATCCATAGTAACTGACCGCAAACAGACTTTTGTTCCAGGATTCTTGGTCTGAAATGTCAAAGTAATTCTTTCATCCGGATAAATACCCAAAATCAAATGATTAGCAGTAATATGCTCACCCAGGACCTTTCGAAACATAGAATGCGGCACTTCTTTGAATTGAATAACGATCTGCGTCATTTTTCCGGTCAGCCTTTTCCCGGACATAAGGTAAAAGGGCACACCCTGCCAGCGCCAGTTGTCTATAAAAATCTTCATCATTGCAAATGTTGGAATAACTGAATCCGGGCTAACGCCTGATTCTTCACGATATCCTATAACTTCTTTGCCATCTATCACACCTGCTCCATATTGCCCGAGAATTAAAAAATCCTTCAGGCTGCTTAAAGAAAATGGCCTGACAGCTCTAAATACCCTTATCTTTTCATCCCTAACAGGCTTGGCCTGGAACAGAGAAGGCGGGTCCATTGCAGTCAGCGCCAAAAGCTGCATCATATGGTTTTGAAACATATCTCTTAAAACACCAGCCTGCTCGTAATACCCTGCACGATGCTCAACACCAACTGACTCCGCAGCTGTAATGCTAACATTATCTATATATCTTCTGTTCCAGATAGGCTCAAATATCGAATTCGCGAAACGAAACATAAGAATATTCTGAACTGTCTCTTTGGCTAAATAATGATCAATCCTGAATATCTGGCTTTCCTTAAAATCTTCATGGAGACTTTGATCCAGATCAGTGGCGGATTCCAGATCCCTTCCAAATGGCTTTTCCACAACAATCCGAGACCACCCGTTACCATTTTTGCCTTCTTCAGCCAAACCGGCTTGACCGATCATTTTAGCAACTGTTTTATAAATAGAAGGAGGAATTGCAAGATAAAAAATTCTGTTTGCAGGTGTATTGGATTTTTTATCCAAGCTCTTTAAATATTCGGCCAGGCTGATAAAGGATGATACATCATCATAATTAATGGATTTGTAAAAAAGTGAGGCTGAAAAGGATTGCCAATCTGAAAAGTTTAGATCGCGGTCTTTTTTTAAAGAACTCTGTATTTTATTCTTGAATTCCTGACTGCTAAGTTCTGTTCTGCTGCAACCCACAATATGAAAAGCATCAGGGAGTCCATTGTTTAAGTATAAATTAAATAGAGCAGGGACTAACTTTCTGCTGGTCAAATCTCCAGAGGCCCCTATAATAACAATAGTGCAGTGCTCAAGATTTTTCTCCGTAAAGCAGTTTTTTCCTGCGATATTGCTTTCCGTCACAATTGCCATTGAATTCTCCTGCAGCGATTTTCAAAAATATAATCCATTCCGTTTAATTATAAATGAACTCTTTAAAACCTGAGATTTGGACGGCATGGACTTTTTACGAAGCCTTCATTATTAATCTTTCTTATTTATATCTGCAGTAATTGTCGAATGCCCGCCAAACTCCCTCCGCAACGCTGCAAGAACACGATCTGAGAAAAAATTATCTTCCCTGGAACGAAACCGATTTAATAAAGAAAGCGCTATTACAGGAACAGATACATTGCTTTCTATTGCCTGCTGGACCGTCCATCGTCCTTCTCCGGAATCTTCAACATATCCGCTTATACCGGATAGTTTTGCATCCTTGGCAAAGGCTTTTTCCGCAAGTTCCAGCAGCCATGAACGAATAACACTCCCCTGATTCCATAGATGAGCGATTTCAGCATAATTTATTGATTCAGAATATTGAGATGCCTCTAACAGGCTAAAACCTTCAGCATAAGCCTGCATCATGCCATACTCAATTCCATTATGAATCATTTTTACAAAATGTCCTGCTCCTGTTGCTCCACAATAAAGATATCCATCTTCAGGAGCCAGGGTCTTAAAGATTGGAATTAAAAGCTCATAATATTCTTTCTTTCCGCCTATCATCAGGCAATATCCCAGCTTAAGCCCCCATATGCCTCCGCTGACACCTGCATCTATAAACTCAATATTTTTTTGAGCCAGAGAATGGGCTCTGCGGATATCATCCTTGTAATATGTATTCCCACCGTCTATTATAATATCACCGGATGACATTATTTCCTTAAGCTGGTTGATATGATCATCAACTATTGAACCCTCTGGAAGCATCAGCCATATAATGCGGGGAAAAGATAGTTTTTCCACAAGATCTACAATGTTGTATGCACCTATTGCTCCTTCTTCGACAATTTGGTCTACCTTATTTTTTGTCCGGTTGTAAGCAACGACCTGATGCCCGCCCTTTAACAGCCGTCTTGCCATATTCATGCCCATTCGACCCAAACCTATCATGGCTATCTGCATACTAAGTCCTCCTTGCTACAGGCTCTTCCCTTTAACTGAAAGAAAAATTTTAATCCTTTTTTGACTTTTTCAGAAAATATTTTCTGAGAAAAAAATGTCCCCGCAACCTTTTTATTTATTTCAACAAGTGTCGGATAAGGATGCACAGATGAGGCAAGAGTTGAAAGTTTTACTTTTCCATTTAGGACAGCTATCCATTCACCTAGTAATTCTCCAGCGTGCGGCCCTAAAATCTGAACTCCTATTGGTTTTTCCTTTTGATCTAAGATCATTTTGATCTTACCGATCTTTTCACCTTCAGCCAAACTTCGGTCATTGTCCTTAAAAGCTTCGGTCCAGACCGAATATTCTACTCCGGCAGCACTGGCCAGTTTTTCATTCATCCCTATACTGGCCAGTTCAGGGGTAGTATAGGTACACCAGGGAATTAAAGTATAATCCACCTTTCTATGAAGATGAAATATAGCATTGCTGACAACAATACCCCCTTCATATCCGGCTGCATGAGTAAACTGATAATTACCGGTAACATCCCCAGCAGCATAAATATGCTTCTGCTTTGTTCTTAACCTCATATCTGCTTTTACGCCCTTATTGCTAAAATCAATACCAACACTTTCAAGCTTAAGGTCAAACAAATTTGCTTTCCTTCCCATTGCAACCAGAATTTTTTCTGCTTTGACATTAGATGTTTTTCCATTACTTCTATTTTTTATGGTTACCTTTTTTCTCTTCCCATCATCTTTTATTCCAACAACAGACGTATTTAAATAAAATACTACACCCTCTGAATCTAAAGAATTCATGACCTCATCAGCCATATCTTTATCTTCTCTGCTTAAAATCTGATTATTGCGCTGTATTACATATATCTTTGTCCCTAGACGGCAGAAAGCCTGAGCCATTTCAGCAGCTATTGGACCTGCTCCAAGAATAATCATAGATTGCGGAAGATGGTCCATATAAAATATTTCCTTATTAGTAATATAGGATGTTTTATCAAGTCCGTTTATGGGGGGTATTGATGGAGAAGAACCTGTTGCAATAACCCAGTTTTTTGCCGAATAGCTTTTTCCATTCAAACGTATAGAATGCTCATCAGAAAAAACCGGATCACCGAATTCTACTTTTGCTCCAAGCCGGCAAAATCTTTCAACTGAATCATGTCTTTGGATTTTGCTGATTACGGACTTAATTCTTTTTACTGCCTCTTTAAAATCTACGGATGGCAGTTCAACACCTGGAAGACCAAAGTGCCTGGAATTTCTCATTTGATGATATACATGAGCTGTTTTGATCAAGGTCTTGCTTGGAACACACCCGAAGTGAAGGCAGTCTCCTCCGAGTTCTTTTTCTTTCTCAATAAGAAGTGTTTTTGCACCCAGCTGTGATGCTCCGGCTGCAACAGTCAAACCAGCAGCACCTCCGCCGATAATACCTATATCAAAATCATAATCCTTCATAATAAACTCCTTGTTTTAACCTAAGTTGAGCGATTTTTTGCGAAGAAATGTGCCGAGATCTTGATGCAGCAAGGTTTGCGAAAAGCGTAGGCATACCAATGGATATGTCGAGACTTTTCGCAAGTCCTTGATGCGCAAGAGATTGGTGCAGGTCGAGTAAAAAAACGCTCAATTTAGGTTCAAAGCAGGATGTCATTTATTAATTATCTGACAGGCCTTTTAAATGGCAGAACAAGCAGATTTAGGAACTTTAGTTTTTCCTGCTTTCTATACGCACCAACTCCAATCAGGATCTTATCCTGATATACCTTTGTAAGGAGAGTCCCAAGCATACGGTCCCAAATGGAAAATATAACTCCATAGTTGGTATTCCGTTCCTTTATTACAACTGAGTGATGAATGCGGTGCATTGAAGGTGGAACAAATAAATACCAGAAGACAGATTCAAACCAGCCGGGAATTTTAAGAGAGCTGTGATGAAACTGTGTTGCCAAGGCTATGGTGCTTTCAAAGATCAATACGCCTAATAAATCTGCTCCAATAATATAAATTGTAAAAATTTTTATTATGGTTCCAAAGGACAGCTCTATAATATGAAAACGTGTTGCCGTTGTTACATCCATGTTTAAATCGCAGTGGTGTACAACATGAAACCGCCAGAAAAACGCCACTTCGTGATTAAGAAGATGCCATACATACAGAACGAAATCCATGGCAATTACAGTAGCCAAAATATTTATCCAGTATGGTAACTCAAAAATATTTAAGATTCCCACTTTATCGGCAGTAACGTATGAAATTGTATGAACGATTGAAGCAGCAAAGATCAGGTTAATTATAACGGCGTTAAATGCAGCAAGTGGAATGTTAGTGAACCATCGCTCTATCTTGGAAACAGTAGATTTTCTGTAGGGATTTATAGCCTCGATAATCAGGAAGAAGATAAGTCCACCGGCAAACAACAGGAATCTTATCATTGATGCATCTGCAATAGACAAGTATTTCCTCCGATCCGATATCCGATATCCGATAAGAATATATTTTTTAATACCATGCTTGAAAAAAATATTCAAACTAAATTTGAAAATGTTATTTTACAATTATTATGAAATTGGACATTTTTTTTAAAAATTGCTACTAATTACCAATAGAAATATAATTATTTAAAATTCAATCTAAGGAACGGGGACGAAATAACTTCCCCAAGTAGGCGCATAGATTTGGGTCAAATTTGTTCGATCTCAAATCACAAAAGTTGATGGAATAGCAGGCTATTTAGATATTTTTGTGATTTGAGATCGGGCAAAGGTGGCCTGAAGCTGTGATGCATGGTTGGGGAAGTTATTTCGTCCCCGTTCCTAACCATAATCCGGCAGGTCAGAACAGATTGTTTCTTCTATTTGTTAAATATCCCGAGCCAGGCAGTGTAAAAACACGTCTGGGAATTAATATTGGATATAAAAACGCTACCAAACTTTATAGCGCTTTTATTTTAGATATATTGAACACATTAAAAACTGGAGAATTCTTATTTAAGATATATTTCTATCCGGAAGAAAAAAAGCAATTATTATCAGTATGGCTTGGCAAAGAATATAGCTATAAGCCTCAACGGGGGACCAATCTTGGAGAACGAATGTTGAACGGCTTTGAGGACTCCTTTGCCAAGGGGCATAAAAAAACCATCATCATAGGTAGTGACTCTCCTGATCTGCCATTAAGTTTTTTGAAAGAGGCAGATTACGCACTGACAAACCATGATGCTGTAATTGGCCCTTCAAAGGACGGTGGTTATTATTTAATAGGCTTTAGAAATAATACATTTACTTCTTTTGTATTCGACAACATTCCCTGGAGCGGTCCATCAGTTTTTAAATATACAATTTCCATACTTAATAATCTTAATTATAATATTTACATTTTACCTGAATGGAATGATATTGATACACTTGATGACATTAAATCATTAATTAAACGTTCTTCAAAATCAACTTTTTCAAATTCTGAAACAATGGCAGTTATTTCTTCTAAAATGAAAGAATACTTTTCGTAACTTCTCAATAAGTTCTGGCAACTTTTTAAAAATTTTTATCGTCATTCTCGCGAAGGCGGGAATCCAGCTATAAATACACAAAGAGTCTTTATATATGAATGCAAGCAAAATTATGCTTTTTAAGGATCAATTAATATATACCTCGAAAAGCCACAACTTACGATTTTTCGCTGGCCCTGAACATCAATAGCTGTGTTGCTCAGGCTTGAAATAGCCTGCTATTTCGCGCCCTCGCTCCTTGCTCTTGATGCTTATTGCTCACCGAAAAAAACGCAATTTATAACCTTCCGAGGTATAGATGAATCTTTCAATTATAATACCTGCTTTAAACGAAGAAGCTGTCATAGAAAATACACTAAAATCTTTAGCCAACCATTCTCTTGAAATAATAGTAGTGGATGGCGGAAGCAGTGATAACACAATTGATATATCGCAACGCTATACAAGCCATGTATTGTCCACACCTCCATTTCGCGGATTACAGCAGGACATGGGCGCAAGATATGCCAGCGGAAATGTACTTCTTTTTCTTCACGCAGATACCCTTCTTCCAAGAGGTTTTATAAATATAATAGAAGAGATAGTGTTTGATCCAAACTTCGCTTTCGGGGCCTTTTGTTTGAGCATTTATCCATCAACCCCTGGGCTTAAGTTAATATCACTTGGAGCAAACATTCGGTCAACATTATTTAAACTTCCTTACGGCGACCAAGCTATCTTCATGCGAAAAACCAGCTACTTAGCTTCAGGGGGGTTTCGCAACCTACCTATTATGGAAGATGTTGATCTGGTTTCACGAATTAAAAAGCTTGGACAATTCAGACTGGTAAGAAAAAACATTGTAACATCCGCAAGAAGGTGGCAAAAGGAGGGATTATTATTTACAACTCTGCGCAACTGGTTACTGATAATCCGTTATTTTATGGGAGAATCACCACGCAGTTTACTTCGTTACTATTCTGACATTCGATAAACTTCGATATAATCCATATATGATATCGATGACTCTCCGGTATTGTCAGAGTCGTTCATGATGGCAATGCTTCCGATATGAGGAGGCTTTTTTCCAAAAGCTTTTTGATAATCTTCAATAATATTAACATCCTGAACAACCCACTTTCCTAAATTTTTCTTGCCTTTTTGAAGAAGAATCATTTTAGACCGATCAGTATATCTGCTTGTTATTACTGTATCTTCATGCAGCATGTTGGCCCAAATATAATTTAAGCTGCTGTGAGGAGGGTATTCACCGTAAATTAGCTTGGCGGAATTATATATAACCTTTTCCCAAAAACCTGCATTTTGTGGCTCGTATTTGAACATAATATACACACGAATAGGGAAATCATCGCCTTCTCTGGTTTTTGCGTTACCTTTATTGTAGATGCCTTCAGTTTTCCATTTCCATCTAAGTTTCTGGAATTTATAAACATTAAACTCTTTTTTGTATGCAAGGCCGGAGGCTGATGAATCACTTTCCGCTTTCAAGTATCTATTATGCCCATCGGATTCTACTGAATATAAGGAATGTTTTTTTATTTTTGGAAAAATAATCGGCTTCCAGTTAGATAGATCGTTGAAATGCTCTGAAAAGAAAAAGGCCTGTTCTTGAGAATAAACCGCGAATGAGGTGAATCCAATAATCAAAATAAATATTATTATATTTCTGAAAACGGCCATAAGATAACACTTCTATGAATATGTTATAGTGTTTGTCAAAATAATGTACCGATTGTTTAATAATGCGGGTTAGGGACAATAGGGGATGATTTTCGAGAGTTTAGCGAATTTTTGACAAATCAATAGCATATTTTTTAATCTTATAATGAATAGCTCTTCGGCTTATCCCCAGTAATTCGGCTGCATTCTTCTGTATTCCCTCTGCCTGTTTCAAAGCGCGGAGGATTGCATTAAGCTCGGTTTCTTCAAGAGAAAAAGGTTTGTCTTTAGAAGAAGCACTGTAAGGAACCTCAGGCAAACCTGCAAGATAGAGGTCGTCGATACTTAACACTTCGTTTTTGCAAAGGACTACTCCAGCTTCCAGAGCATTTTTGAGCTCACGAATGTTACCAGGCCACGGATAATTGCAAAGCCATTCAATGGTTTCAGATGGTAGTTCGACTGCCTTGTTTTCATTGCTTTCGCAAAACTTATCAACAAAATGACGGGCCAATAAAGGGATATCCTCCTTTCTATCCCGCAGCCGTGGAGCTTTTAATGTAACAACGCGTAATCTGTAATAAAGGTCCTCCCTGAACTTTCCTGCTTCAATATCTTCTAGTAAGTCTGAATTAGTTGCTGCAATAATTCTGCAATCAACAGGTATCTCTATCAGATCGCCTACTCTTCTTATCTTCTTGTCCTCTAAAAACCGGAGAAGGCGCACCTGCATATCAGGGGATATATTTCCGATTTCATCTAAAAAAAGTGTGCCATGATCAGCGGTTTCTATTAAACCCTTTTTGTCGCGTATGGCCTGTGTGAAAGCTCCCCGAACATGTCCGAAAAGTTCGCTCTCCAAAAGACCTGCCGGCGTAGAACCGCAATCAACTACAACAAAGGGGTGTTCTTTCCGAAGGCCTTGCTGATGTATTATACGGGCGATATGTTCCTTTCCTGACCCGCTTTCACCAAGGATTAGAACGTTAACATTACTTGCAGCGATTCGTTCAACAAGCCCATAAATCTCTTTCATAACAGTGCTTTTCTCAAAGTAGCACTGCTTTGACTCATAAGGAATCTCGCCGGAGGCTAAACTCTTATAACCATTTTCTAAGATTTTACGAGTTTTATTAATCAGGTCACGCCCATCGAAAGGTTTTATCAAATAATCTACAGCTCCGGCCTTAACGGCACGAACAGCGTCGGGAATTGTCCCATAGGCAGTTAGAAAGATTAGAGGGAGTCCAGGCATAAGAGATCTGACATTTTCTAGCAAATCCATGCCGCCCATTCCCGGCATCTTCATATCCGAAATTATAAGATCAACCTTTTTATCCTTTAGTATCCCAAGAGCCTCCTGTACTCCGGAAGCCTTGCAAACCTGAAATCCTGATGAAGAAAGCCGGGCCTCAATTACTTCCAGGACATAAAGGTCATCATCTACTACTAAGATTGATTGCCGTGAATTCAAAATTTATTCCCTTTAACCTAAGTCGCCAAGTAAAAACAACTTAAACATCTTGCTTGACCTTTTGCTTGTTTTCTGTGTTGCGTCAAGGCTTACATAACTCGTTATGCGCGCCTTAACGCGCCTTGAAAAACAAACAAAATTTCGGCGCATTCCGTACAACTTATTTTTACTTGCCTCCTAAGTTGAGCGATTTTTTACGAACATATCAAAATTATTCAATACTGGAAGAAATCTCCTGTTTTTTCTCCTGTATCCTCTGATCAATTTCCTCTAAAGTTTTTATTTGATGTTTCAACGTCCGGATTTCTTGTTCCTTTGATTGAAGGAACAGCTTTACTTTATTCGCCTCTGACTTCAGTATTTCCACCGCACCGGCATCAGTTATCCATTTCTTTACCTTATTCTGCAATAATGGTCCCAGCATCCTGGGATCTTCATCTTCCAAAACAGATGGTGCAAGGTTACTCCATTTATTCCAGAAAACAATGGCCTTGTTGAAATCATCAGAATTTTCAGCTATGATAAAATGTGTGCAGGCAAGTCCATAAAGAGCCTCACGCGCAATAGTTTCATCTCTGGAATTCCGGTACAAAATTTCATAAATTTCCCGCGCCTTATTAAAGTCCCCTTTTTGAAAAGCCTCATTTCCTTTCTCTAAGATTTTTAAACAAACTTTATAGTCGGCAATAAAAAAAGATTTAATCTTTTGAGAATGATGCCCACAGGCTAAACATAAGAAAATTCCACATAACATCGCCACTTGTGCAAAAAAAATTATCCTTGCTTTAATGATTTTTTTAAAATTCATTCACAACATCCATAATTCTGAAGCTATAGACTTTCAGATAATTCATTTCACAAGGCCAGAAGGAGGAAGGCGTATTAGTTATACGTCGACGACTGATAACACAGTGAAATTATTTATCTGAAAGTCTATAGCTGTTCTTATTGTTCATTAGAGACTGGAAGTGTAAAACCGAAAGTGCTTCCATGTCCAACCGTGCTCTTTACCCAGATTGTTCCTTTATGAAACTCAACAATATTCTTTGATATATTAAGGCCAAGCCCAACACCATCCATATGATCTCTAACTCCCCTTGCCCGGTAATACTTATTAAATATAAGTGACTGTTCCTCTTTCGGGATACCCGGTCCGTTATCAGATACGGAAAAATCCAACTTGGTACGGTTTTTATTAGACACTACTCGCAAAACAACCCTGCTTCCAGGATCAGAAAACTTAATGGCATTATTCAGAAGATTTGTTAAAACCCTTTGGAGCTGTTCCGGATCACCCGTTATGCCGGGGATATCCGGAGCTATTTGTGCTTCAACGCTTATCTTTTTGGTATCAGCTAAAGGTTTCAGTTGATGGATACATCCGGTTATAAAAGATGATATGTCAAGGGGCAGTGCTATAATCTCGATGGTCTGTGATTCCAAACGCGAAACCTGCATAAGGTGATTCAACAAATTACACATCCTGCCTATTTCAACACTTGCTATCTCAAGGAATTTCCTTTGCCTGTTGTTAATTGTTCCCATTACTTCTTCAACAATCATATTTACCGACTCACGGATCGAAGTTAAGGGAGTTCTGATTTCATGGCTCAGCATGGAGATAAAATCAGATCGCATACGTTCTTCTTCCCTTAAACGTAAAGTCATGTCGTTAAATGCTCCTGCCAATTCTCCGAATTCATCTTTGGAACGGATATTAACCGTCTTGCTGATTCTATCCTGCGAAACAGATCTTATTCCCCTGAGGAGTTCTCTGAGAGGACGAATCATAGAATATGCTAAGAACAAAATTACAATTAAACCAACAACACTTGAAACCACCAGTCCAACCAGAACATTACGAGCAGATTTCTGGCTGCGAGAATTTAGCGCCATAGTCGCTAATGCAATATCATGCTCGTTTTTTGCACGAAGATCTGAAATTATCTGTATCCATTCATTGGTCACAGCCTCATGGATCCATAAAGAGCCTGACGATTCATTTTCCCTTAAATTTTCAAATGTAGTAGAAAAATCCTGATAACTTTTATAAAGTTGTCTCCACTCTCGAGGGATTTCCATTTCCGAACGTTCCAGTTCCAGTATTTCGACAAAATTACCTTCAAACTCTTTTTGAGCCAGAACAAAATAATTAAAATAGTCATCTTTTTTCAGCAGATGATATTTTTTATCATTTTCTTCCATGCAGATCAGGTTCTCGATCATTTTTTTTGAAATTAAAGATATTCTAGTGTTTTTACTAATAATGCCTTCTGATATATGCACAATCTTCTGAACATCCATATAGAGCAATATAATCGTTACATAAAAGATTGTTACGGGAATAAAAAACCAAACAAGCAACTTGCTGATTATTCCAAAGCGCAGTTTCATTTAAGTTCCGTTTTCAAAGGCTCCTGAAAATATATTAATAAATATCGACAACAAACTTTTTTATCATAAATAACAAAAAACCACCTAAAATCAGACTTTTCCAGAATGATACCGACACCAAAAAGATAGGGTAGTTTCAGGGCAACTTTTATGATCTTTGATTTCAATGCGAACACAGATATAGCCCCATTATGATACTTTTTCAAACGGCGTCGAATCCGTTAAAATCATGATATCTGTATACCTCAAAAAGTATTCGATTTGGATAAATTTACCCACTAAGTATATAATGAAAATAGTAACCTAAACTTTACTAAATATTAAGGTGTTTTTGGGTTTTTTAAGTAAATGACACGTTTTGTATATTACTCATAGAGGTAACGGAATTTTGGATTATACAAAGCTTTCTATCTAAATCCAACCGTTATTTGCTATCATAGCCTTCGACCCGTGCTTTTTTGCTAATATCATGCTGCATAAATTCTAAATACATAATCGGATCTTTTTTATGTCAAAATTAATTACTATCTTCTATCTTCCTCTTAAAGTTTATTGTTTAAGCAAAAAACATGCCATTGATATTATTATTGAAATAATTCCTTAGATATTAAATAGTTACATTAATTGTATGACAAAAAAATAGCTATGCTAATTCATAGAAAATATGTGAAATTGAGAAGTAAATTACATAAATTGTATTATATTTTTTACATAGTTTCAGGATAGTACATAAGGGCTCGGCCTAAGGATGGAAAAGAGGGGAATGCGGGACATCACGATATTTGTTTTGCTGGGGCCGGGATGTTTAAACATTTCTTGCAACGTGTGTAAAAAACGTAACTCACTGTGCAATAATCGTAACCGGAATCCATTTTAAAAAGTATCATAATTTTTAACTATTCAATATATCAACAAATTATTTCTTTGGTACATATGTTGCTTTATTTTATCCAATGAAATTAAAATTAAAACGAGATTAGATTAACAATCGGTCTGCAAATCAATAGAACTGCATAACGGTCTGAGTTTTCAGCGAATTAGTCAAAACTAAAAAATTAAAGATATAATAATCATTTAAATCCTCAATAATAAAGGGGTAATATCAATGAAAAAAAATATCACACATCTTTTTAATAGCAGAAGGTTAGGACTTGAAAGGCGACGATTTTCATATTCAGACTGCATACCAGAAAGAAGGTCTATCAAAGATCGTAGATACAATGACCATTCTAAGGTAATTGCATTAAAGTGTATGGAAAATCATATAAATGTTGAAAATCCCAAAGCCGCCTTAGCTGCCGATTTGCCGCTTTAATAGCTATTTTTGTGATAAAGGCAAAGTCATCGGACCCTGCCTTTTTTCGTTATCAATATGCTGTTAAAACATAAAGTTGCAAAATTTTATGTAAAAATATTACTCCAACCTGTTGTATTTTCGATATATCCACGGGTATGCCTCCGGTTTTCGTGCCGCCCAGGCGGGACTGCATCAAGATCTCAGCACATTTCTTCCCAAGAAATCGTTCAACTTAGTTTATGTAACATTTTAGCCTTATGAGACAAACCGGCTGTGCGTGAGTTTCAGGTGTGATATATTGTCAAAAAGCTAAAGTGTTACAATTCCATAATGGCCGGGTTAGATATACGTAATAAATATATTGTCAAAAGGCTTTTGATTGACTATTGACTATTGAATATCGACTATTGCAGAATGACCGTGAAAAATAATCAAAGGAGTAAACCAGTTGAAAGTTGTAATTGTCGGCGCAGGAGAGGTTGGCTTTCACGTAGCAAGCCGGCTGTCACATGAAAATAAAGACGTTGTGGTGATTGATAAGGATAGTGAAGCTATTCGTCGTATTTCCGATAATATAGACGTTCAGGTTATAATAGGATCCGGCAGCAGTCCTGTATCACTTGAAGATGCGGGAATAAAAGAAGCAGAGATACTCCTTGCCGTAACAAACAGCGACGAAACAAACCTGGTGGCATGCCTGGTGGCAAATATCATTTCGCCATATACAAAAAAACTGGCGCGTATACGAAATGCCGACTTTGATAAATACCATGCCATTTTTCGAGATCATGCACCTCACATAGACACTTTAATCAATCCGGAAATCGAGGTTGTGAAAACAATCGACAGGCTTATGAACATGCCCGGTGCGGTTGATGTTGGAAAATTTGCAAACGGCTGTGTCAAATTTATAGGTATAAATTTAGACAAGGAAGCGCGGCTGGCAGGTTCACGTCTTGATGAAATTCCTGCACTTCTTGGCAAACAAGGCCCTCTTATTGCCGCGGTTATAAGGGATGAAGAACTTATAATCCCAAGCGGCAATGACAGGCTTATGCCTGGAGATCTGGTATATTTCATCAGTGAAGAGGACAAGATTCTGGATACCCTTAGGATATTCGATAAATATGCAGAGCCCGTTAAAAGGGTTTTGATTGTTGGAGGAGGCCGAATAGGATCAAGGCTGGCCGTTTTGCTTGATGATAAGCCTGTCTATACAAAAATAATCGAAAAAAATCCTGATATATGCGCCAAACTAGCAGAAAAGCTAAACAAGGTCGTAGTTCTTCATGGAGACGGTTCTGACCAAGAGCTGCTTAATGAAGAAAATGTTCAGGAAATGGATTTTGTTATTACGCTTACAAATGATGAAGAAATAAACATTTTAGGTTCTTTGCTCGCCAAAAGGATGGGAGCACGAAAAACAATAACAAAAATCAGTAAATTCAGCTACTTTTCACTTATGTCAATGATCGGAATCGAGCAGGTAGTCAGCCCGCGGCTTTCTGCTATAAATACAATTTTGCAGCACATAAGACGCGGCAAGGTGCTTTCGTCCATATCAATTAAAGGAGAGCAAGCCGAATTCATGGAGGCAGTTGCTCTTGAAACTTCAGAAATCGTAGGAAAACCTCTAAAAAACATATCATTCCCAAAGGGAGCACTTGTAACAAGTATAATTCGAAATGATAATATAATTATTCCTTCAGGCGACAGTATTATTGAACCTGATGACAGAATCATAATATTTGCTACAAGGCAGGCCATACCAAAAATCGAAAAAATCCTTACAGTAAAACTGGAGTATTTCTAAATGCGCTGGCGTTATATCCTGAATGTCGTTGGGATATTAACTCTTTTTTTTGGCCTCACCATGTTATTTCCCATAGCAGTTGGTCTTTATTATAAGGATCAAAGCGTTATTCCTTTCTTAAAGTCCATTGGCATTACGACCTTTGCAGGCCTGCTGCTACACTTGTGTTTTAGAGGCTCAAGAGTAGAGACAATAACTCAGCGCGAAGGGATGGCAATCGTATCCATCGGCTGGACAACTATTGGAATTTTTGGTGCACTTCCGTTTTATCTGGGCGGCGAATTTATTACTTTTGTGGATGCATTTTTCGAATCAGTATCAGGGGTCACAACCACTGGAGCATCGGTATTAACAAATATTGAAGCCGTATCAAAAGGCCTTCTTTTCTGGCGCAGTTTTATTCAGTGGCTTGGCGGAATGGGAATAATAGTTTTATCTATCGCCATACTTCCCTTTTTAGGCGTTGGAGGCATGCAGCTTTATAAAGCGGAAGTTCCAAGTCCCATACCAGACAAGCTAAGGCCGCGTATTAAAGACACAGCCATGCTCCTCTGGAAAGTTTACGCTTTGATTTCTTTATTAGGGGCAATCCTTCTTCTGATAGGAGGCATGAGCCTTTATGATGCCCTGTGCCACACCTTTACAACAATGCCGACCGGCGGATTTTCAACTAAAAACGCTTCTATAGCCCATTTTGACAGCGTATATTTTGATTCTGTAATCATTATATTTATGCTGCTGGCTGGGATAAATTTTTCACTTCATTATCAGATGCTAAGGGGAAAAACGCTTGCTTTCTGGAGAGATTCAGAGTGCCGCTTCTTCCTGGGCACCATTATTCTGCTGATTGTAGTTGTTACTTTTAATATTCATGGCGCTGTATACGAAAATATCAGCCAGGCGTTTCGCTATGGCGCTTTTCAGGTGGTCTCTATTATTACGACGACAGGCTATGCTACAGCCGATTTCGATCAATGGCCTGCCATGTCAAGGCTAATACTGCTTTTGTGTATGTTTATGGGAGCATCAGCGGGTTCGACTGGCGGAGGAATGAAATTTCTTCGCGTTATGCTTTATTTTAAATATTGCTACAAAGAACTTTTTTCCCTGATTCATCCCCGCTCTGTTACTCACATCAAAATCGGCGGCAAAGTAGTTCCGGAGGATGTTACAAGAAGCGTTCTTGGATTCCTGGGGCTCTACATGGGGCTATTTGCTCTATGTTCCGTGGTTCTGGCGGGCATGGGAGTGGATTTTGTAACATCATTTAGCGCTGTTGCAGCCACAATAGGAAACGTGGGCCCGGGTTTTGCAAACGTGGGACCAGCTTTGAACTACGCTCAGATGCCCTATCTGGGCAAGTGGCTGCTGATATGGTGCATGCTGTTAGGAAGGCTTGAAATATATACGATTATAATTTTTCTGGTTCCGGAGTTCTGGCGTAAATAAATTTGCTTAAATAAATTTGTTGACAAAGTTAGAATTTATATTTAGAAATAATATTTTTTAAGGGCCGTTAACTCAGCTGGTAGAGTATCTGCCTTTTAAGCAGAGAGTCGCGCGTTCGAGCCGCGCACGGCCCACTTTACACTTTACGTCCCCATCGTCTAGCCTGGTCCAGGACACCGGCCTTTCACGCCGGCAACAGGGGTTCAAATCCCCTTGGGGACGCCAATAAAAACAAGGCGTTACGCCTTTTCATTAAAGCCGCTTGTGGAGATGACGGTTCCACAGACGGCTTTTTGCTTTTCTGGCTCCTCATTTCATTCTCCTAACATTCGTTTCGTAGACTCGGTCAATGTCAATCGACACGACCTCCGCCGGTTTGGAGGGCAAACTTTCCAGGGCGTCTCGCACCCTTTCCATGCCGATGCTCTTCAAATACCGCTCTGTTGTATTGGGGCTCTTGTGCCGGAGGATGGTTTGAATCACCCCCACGTCGTACCCCTGATTGAAGAGTGTGGAATTGCATAATACTATGGAAATAATGTAATAGTTTTTATGTAATTTGCCCCACAATTACATAGTTTTTCGATGAATTATCTTACCTGTTTTTACCCGATAATTTATATAACCATATGATATCTATGCTCTTGTGGTATAAACGCTCGATTTAGCATGATTTTTGCTTATCTTATGAAATATTTATTCAATTATTCCGCTCTTGAAAAGGGAATTCTTGTTAATAGAGTGGATGATGTTAGAAAAAGTGTCAGAGAGGACTCTCCCAAAGGTGTAAGTCCTGATCGTAGCTCCTATTCTAGTATGGATTCTGGGCCAATGTTCAAAGAATTGAAAATCATAAGACAATTGATGCGATTGCTGCACCACTACTCATGGGCGATTCCAATCATTGTTGCATTAGGGGTGCTATCTTCTGCTGCGCAAGGCATAGGCATCAGCCTTTTTATTCCCTTTATTCAGAACATATATCGAACGGGCGCTAACACATCTACAGGAAATTGGTTTGCTGATTCGTTGGGCCGATTGTTTGACAGCATTCCACCTGACCAGCGCCTGTTATGCATTTCTGCAGCGATTTTCGGCTTGGTGTTCATCAGAGTTTGCCTCTCCTATGGCAATGGGATTTTCTGGAGTTGGCTTGATGTTCAAATTGGTAATCGATTGCGATGCAACGCTTTTGAACAATTGCTTGCGGTCAATTACAGTTTCCTGCAGAGCAAGCAATCCGGTGATTTATGGAATACTATAGCCACGGAAACCTGGCGCACCTCTAATGCTTTAGCCATTTTTGTTAATATGATCATCACGGCTTGTACTCTTGTAGTCTATTCCACCCTGCTAATGCTTATCTCTTGGAAGTTGACCATGATCGTTGCAATGACCATGTTGCTGATCTCAGCAGTTGTCCGATTGCTTACACGCGGCGTGAGAGTTCTTGGAGAAAAAGCAACCCGGGCTAATGCAGAGCTGGCACAACGTATGTACGAAGGCTTTGCCGGAATGAAGATTATTCGGGCTTTTGGGCGGGAATCGTATGAACAGAATCGCTTTAACCAAGCTTCAGAACGAGTGAGCAAAACATTTTTAAAGCTTGGAATTATCCAGGGGACTGTCAACCCTGTCTATGAAATTCTCTCTGCGGCGCTTCTGGTCTCGATTCTGTTCAGCAGTCTGAGAGATCCCAATAACTTGCCCACCATCCTCGTTTTCATTCTCATTCTTCATCGTCTTCTACCTAAAATTAAATCGCTCGATGGTGCTCGAATTGGCCTAAATTCACTAACGGCCTCGGTAGAAAAAGTTTCGAGCTTATTGGATCGAGCTGACAAGCCTTACACTATCTCGGGAGACAGTCACGTTGAAGGTTTGAAAAAGGCGATTGTTTTCGATCGAGTAACATTTCGCTACGACTCCTCGGAAAAGCCGGCATTGCATGAGGTTTCCTTTGCTATTCTAGCAGGTAAGACGACTGCGCTTGTTGGCCCTTCCGGGGCAGGGAAATCGACGATCATTAGTCTTATATATCGTTTTTATGAAGTTAGCGAAGGCAAGATCAACGTCGACAACCATCTCCTGCAGGACCTAAACCTGGATTCCTGGCGCAGCCGACTTGCTATGGTGGACCAAAATATCTACCTGTTCAACACAACCGTATGGGAGAATATTGCGTATGGACGTCTAAATGCCAGCCATAATGAGATTATCCAAGCAGCCAAGCAGGCGGATGCGCATGGATTCATCAGCCAACTCCCCCAAGGCTACGAGACTATTTTGGGCGATCAGGGCGTTCGGCTCTCTGGTGGACAGCGACAGCGTATCACGTTGGCCCGCGCGATTGTCCGAAACCCTGATATTCTCATTTTGGATGAGGCCACCAACGCGCTTGACAGTATATCGGAAAAACTAATTCAGAGGGCTTTGAGCACGTTGAGGCAAAATCGCACCGTGATCGTCATTGCTCACCGTTTGTCCACCATTGAACAGGCTGACCACGTCATTGCGCTGGAAGAAGGACGAGTCCGCGAACAGGGAAATCTTGACAATCTGTTAAAGCTCGACGGCCTTTTTGCCAAACTTTATAAGTTACAGTACCGCAGGGTTTTAGCCGATGGACAGCAGATTTAACCTGTCTACATCCGATGTTGGCGTCGACGGAGTCTTCCCCACTGCGGAATTGCCCCTATTAGGGTCGCATTACCTGCCGTTGAATGGCAACGTGCCGGTTTTCGAACAATTTACGTCTAATGAAAAACTACGCACTTGTAGCACCGAAGGTTTTAGAGCTGTCTGAAATGTATGGATGGACCGGTTACTCAGCTACGAAATAGCAAGAATCTCAGGTTGAATTGGAATCGGTGCTGTTCTTTGGAGGCGCATATGCCATATCCCATCGTTGAAATTGACGTTACGCAACCTCTACCTGTCATTTCGATCTCCGAAAACGAAACGGGGGTTGCTATAATCCTGCGACGTAAAGGAAGACCGATCGATTTCTGGATGGAGGCAATGCCACCCAATTGTGAGCTTCCACCGGAGGATTTGTCGGTGCAAATCAGTGAAAGGGCCAAACTCAAGCTGCTTGGCGAGAACATAAGCGATGAGCTGATGCCACCCCGCAAGGCGTGGCGGCTTCCGTCGTTGACTGTTGCCATTTGCACAAAGGACCGCCCTGAGCTCCTGGTCAGATGCCTTAAGTCCGTGCAAGCAACTCAATATCCTGATTTTGGAACACCTTCTTTCATAGAAACAATAGTTATCGACAACGCCCCATCTGATGAAGCTACAAGGGCTCTGGTCGGTTCAATGCCTGGGGTTCGATACACTTGCGAGCCTAAACCCGGCTTGGACTTTGCGCGCAATCGGGCACTGCGGGAGGCAACGGGTGAGTTGCTGGCCTTCCTCGATGACGACGTGGTGGTAGATCGCCGCTGGCTTGTGGGACTTATGGAGGCTTGGACAGAAAATCCGGATGCCGTAGCCTATACAGGACTTGTACTGCCTTATGAGTTGGCTACAGAGGCCCAAATATTATTCGAGAAGGCGGGGGGGTTTCGTAGAGGTTTCGACAAACTTCGCTATCATGGGCAGACCCTTTCCAATAACCCTCTATACCCTTGTGGAGCAGGAATATTTGGAGCAGGTGCCAATATGGCCTTTCAGCGGGAAAAGTTAATTGAACTCGGTGGTTTTGATGAAGCACTAGATACAGGTAGGCCGCTCCCAGGTGGAGGAGAC
Organism: Deltaproteobacteria bacterium; assembly: GCA_030262895.1. Taxonomy (GTDB): domain Bacteria; phylum Desulfobacterota; class Desulfobacteria; order Desulfobacterales; family ETH-SRB1; genus B13-G4. Next base: position 23,634 of record JAJSZW010000035.1, read on the forward strand.
CTCGATATTTTCTATCGGGTGATCCGCGCAGGCTACCCGTTGGTGTACGAACCACAATATATGGTTTTTCATCAGCACCGCCGGGAAATCAAAGCACTGCGTCGCCAATACTGGAGTTGGGGGTTGGGTTTTATGGCGTTTGTGGGCAAATCCTATCATTCTGACCCACCCAAGCGCTCCAAGTTCCTCCGGCTTATATTGTGGTGGTTCAAAGATCGGTTGCGGTATCTAAAAGGTAGTTTGCGAGGTCGCCATGAACTACCTCCCTACATGGTGTTAGCGGAATTGTGGGGGGGAGTCATCGGGCTATTGGGTGAATACTCTCGCTCATCGCGGCGGATCAAGCATATTCGGGCAATTCACATGTCATTCATAGCCACTGGGCTCAGGTTATGTATTTTCTTGAGATAATTGCTATCTGCGGAGCTTCGAGAAGAGATATGAATTATGCAGCATTGTTCGCTTCACTGCCCTTACTCCCGCAGTGGCCCGGGCAAAGTTATCAGACAGGATTTAGATGCTGCGTGTAACTGGAATTTGGCCATTAGAGTAAATACGTAAAGATGACGCTGAACAAGTCTCTAACTATTGACGTAGTTATATGCACCTATAATAATGCTACGCTATTGGATCAGGCTCTGATAGCGATCTCAATGCAACAGGTTCCACCTCACGTTGAGTGGAAGGTTTTGGTGGTGGACAACAACTGCACGGATGAGACTCCTATAGTCATAGGAAAACACATAGCGTCTGGCAAGATACCATACCTCTACAAAGTTTTCGAACCGAAGCAAGGTTTGACGCATGCACGTCTCTGTAGGGTCGAAAATACCAACGGAGATTGGATCGCCTTTGTTGATGATGACTGTTTTTTGAGGGAAGATTGGATAGCTCAAGCAGCAAAATTTGCACTCAAATATCCAAGATGCGGAGCCTTGGGTGAAAGAGTTATTTTGGATTGGGAGGTACCCCCGCCAACTTTTCTACTGAAATACGGATATTCATATGCATTTCAAGGCCACGGAAAAGCTTCAAGGGAAGTGTCTTGTCTGGTAGGTGCCGGCTTAATCATCAAAAGATCTGCACTCTTAGAATGCGGTTGGATGCAAAAGCAATTTCTTTCAGATCGAACGGCTAACAAACTTATATCAGGTGGTGACGTTGAAATTGCTTTGCGCATTCGTGGCGCTGGATACCAGCTTTGGTATAATCCGGAATGCCAATTAAGGCACTTTATACCTTCACAGTGTATCTCAAAAATATATCTCGTTAGAATAAATTATGGTCTTGGCACCTGTCAGTTTTATGGTGATTCAATGATTTGGTCGGGTTCATATTTAAAATGGTTATCTGTGTCTATTTTTGATACCCTCCGAGCTACTTCGGGGGTACTCATTCAAACTTTGAGGGCTTTGAGAAGAAAAAAGTCGATGATAGAAGTTGCAATAAATTGGAGTTTCGTGCGGGGTAAATGGGCTGGAATATGGAAGATGTTCCGAATTAGTAGCGAAAAACGCCGAGCATTGTTGGGATGTGCAAAATTGAATTAGTTGCACTTAATTCTATTAATCTAAGATCTGCGTTTTGATGGGGATATTTACATGTTTGCTCCCTGGAAAATTGTACACATCGAACTGAGTCAAGGCATTCCCGAGCTGCCTTTCTATTATGGCATACAGGGAGCCTGTGTTGTTTTTTGGTGGCACGGGATTCCTCTCGGAGAGCAGAAAATTCAAGTTGATCATCTGCCCATGCCTGCTTTCCAACTCAGGCAATTAGCGACAAAAGCTATCACTCCTGCCGTTGGAGATCATCTTGTCAACCACGGTTTCAAGGCAAGGTTGCCCATGCCGCCGAGCATTCGATTATTTGATAAACCTCCGGATCTCCAAACCCTAATGGCATTGGATCAACCATTGAGAAGACTTAGAAGACATTTGTCTCAACCCCGCGATGGATTGCCATGTCTATCCGTCTCGGTAGTGGTGTGCACTCGTGACCGCCCCGAGCATCTGGTACTATGCCTGCGGTCGCTTGAAAAGTTATCAGAACGCCCTTATGAGATCCTGGTAATAGATAATGCGCCAACCTCTGATGCCACACGTTGTCTGGTTAGCGAAACACCGGAAGTGCGATATATATTGGAACCACGCCCAGGTTTAAGCATTGCGCGCAATAAGGGCATTGAAAATAGCTCGGCTGATGTTATTGCTTTTACGGACGATGACGTGATGGTTCATCCTGATTGGATTACCCGTTTGCGACAGAGCTTCCAGAGTCCAGCGGTAATGGCTGTCACAGGACTTGTTCTGCCGGCTGAATTGGAAACGGAAGCCCAGTTTCTATTCCAACAAGGTAATGAACCGTCCAAGTGGGGTTATCGTGCTTTGACTTTTGACTCCGATTTCTTTGAGCTGATGAAATCCCGAGGTGTCCCCGTATGGCGTATTGGTGCTGGTGCCAATATGGCCTTTCGGCGCAAGATCTTTGATATAGTGGGCGATTTCGATGAAAGATTGGGGGCAGGGGCTGCCGGATGCAGCGAAGATTCGGAACTCTGGTATCGAGTTCTTGCTCAAGGCTGGCTTTGCCGTTATGAACCGACCGCTGTGGTCTATCACTACCATCGTAAGGAGTTAAGCGATTTGGAGCATCAGATTTACCACTACATGCGCGGGCATATGGCAGCCCTTTTGATTCAATTCGATAAGTATCGACACTGGGGCAACCTGTATCGCGCTTTCGGAGTGTTACCTTGGTACTACACTAAACTATTCAGGAAATCTCTGCGTAATTTAATGCCAGGACCTAAATCCCAAGCGGGTACCCTTGGCGCCCAAATACGGGGATGTTTAGCAGGCGTGAAGTACTACCTTCAAAACAGGAGTTGCTCAAGTCGTTTCGGCGCCTCTGCAGATAAAGCAGACTGGTCTGAACAGGAATATATTTCTAAATGACGTGGATTGGACGGAACCACTAATGCATAAGACGACACTCTCTACTTTTCTCTCCAAGAGCCCCTTTCCCAACCCGTTTACTTTGGGTTTCTTCTATCGGGAAAAGATGCGGGCTATTCATCGGATAGCTCCCGAACATCGTTTCCAAGAGATTCTCGAAGTGGGGGGGGCAAGGTGGGCTGACCGCCCTATTATATCCTCAGGCGAAGATCACTAACCTTGATTTGAATCCAAAGTATGCCCGGGCCGCATGCAACCAGCAGGCGCGGGTTAGGTTTGAGTGCGGAGATGCAACGGCCCTGTCTTTTGAAGATCATTCATTTGATGCGGTAACCATGTTTGATGTTTTGGAGCATATACCAAATCACCACAAGGCAGTTGCAGAGGCCCGACGCGTGTTGCGGCCGGGTGGTTTTCTCTTGCTCAGCGCACCCAATGAAAACTGGCGTTTTCCCTATTATGGATTTATGAAAACAATGTGCCCCACAGAGGTTGAAATGATAGCTGAATGGGGCCATGTCCGGCGCGGCTATTCTTTGAATGAGCTCAAGGAATTAATAGATCTTCCCTGTAGGGGCTATGCCACTTTTATTTCTCCGGTCACTGTCCTTTGTCATGATCTTTCTTTTTCACGCCTTGAGTACCGTATGCGGCAACGGTTCTGCACAGTGCTCAGCCCGCTGACCTGGCTGGGTTACGCACTGCATCAACAACACAATAGAGGTACAGGAACCGCCTCGGTCTGGGAAAAGTAAGGGTATAGTGATGGCCTGCTCCTGCGGAATTGGTTCAGAGAAGCTTCCACATACAAGTTGGCAAACGAGATCGACGGTTGCATTGCTTCCTTGGGGTGATCTGATAGAGGACTTTTTGGATAGTATCGGAGTTTCGTTCGAGTCATTCTGTCAGGAAATGACTGGCGGGTGGCTTTTCGGGTACATCGATGTGCTGCGGACCGTTGGGATCCGGACCGTAGTGTTTTGTATTTCTGCCCGCGTAAAGAAAATTACACGCTACACTCATGTACCGACCGGAGCCACCATTTGCGTTTTGCCGGCATCGGGCATCTATCTTCGCATTCGGCGCCGAATGGTTAACCCACATGGATGGACCCTGCAAGATATGTTTGGTCGGGTGCAGGGTATCCGGCGCTGGTTGTATGCTGTGCTCAAGCCATTGGCACCCTATCTCAGCACCCCGCCAATGACACTTGCCCGCGAGATGCGGCGCGAGGGTTGCACTGTGATTCTTTGCCAGGAGTACGAGTACGCGCGCTTCGACATTTGTGTAGCGTTAGGTAAGTTGTTGGGAATGCCTGTATTCGCGACATTCCAGGGGGGTGATCGACAGTTCAGTCGCATCGAAGGCTTGGTGCGTTCAATTACATTGAAGCATTGTGCGGGCTTGATCGTCGCTGCGCAAACCGAAATCCAGCGAATTCACGCGAAGTACCGAGAGCTTTCGATAACGATAGCGCACATATTCAATCCGATTGACCTATCCAGTTGGGCCACTCTGAATCGCAAGGAAACGCGAAAGGCGCTCGAAATTACAGATAATGCCCAGGTCGTTGTATGGCATGGACGTGTGGATATTCGTCGCAAGGGGCTGGATGTCCTGTTGAATGCGTGGAAGAGGATCTGCGAGCAACGGCAAGGTCGTGACCTGCTGTTGCTGCTGATTGGAACAGGGGATGACGCAAATGAGCTGCAGCGGCGTATCACGACTATGAGCCTGCAAAATGTGTTGTGGGTAAACAAGTATGTGCTGGATCGGGCTGCAATTCGACGATACCTTGCAGCTGCCGACGTGTACGTCTTTCCTTCGCGTCATGAGGGATTCCCGGTTGCGCCGATTGAAGCGATGGCCTCAGGTCTGCCCGTGGTGGCCGCCGACGCTCCCGGGATTTCTGACATATCTGAAGGAGGTGAAGCTGCGGGTGGCATTGTGGTGCCGTGCGGAGATGCGGCGGCGCTGGCCTTGGCGCTTGGCAGCGCATTAGATAATCCCACCTGGTGCCGACAACTGGGGCGCTATTCTCGACAAAGGGTAGTGAACGGCTTTTCGTTCGAGGTGGTCGGCAAACAGCTGTACGCTTTTCTTTCAAAGAAAAAACAATTACCCAAGGAATTCCACGAATGATCAGGAAGGATGATCGATTGATAGTGGCAGCCAAATATAATATTGATTCCCATGTTGAGCAGCCACTACCCCTGGTATCTGTTGTGGTGCCGGCATACAATTCCGCAGCATACATCGGGGCTACCTTACATTCTCTCACTGTTCAAACGTACCCTTATATCGAAATCATAGTAGTGGATGACGGATCGGTCGACCATACCGCTCAGATTATCGAGTCGTTCATGAGAACTGACGATCGGATCAAATTAATACAGCAGCCAAATAGTGGAGTTGCCGTAGCGCGTAACCAAGGAATTCAAGCTGCCAGTGGTCAATTTGTCGCGCCCGTAGATTCCGATGACATCTGTTATCCTAAAAAAATCGAAAAGCTGCTCGCGTGCATGCTGAGCTCCAGCAATGATGTCGGCCTTGTCTATGGCTGGTCCGCAACTATCGATCACCGAGGTTTGCTCACAGGGGGTTACATGGCCAAGCAGGCGGAAGATGATGTTTTTGGTGATCTTGTGTATACAAATTTCATTGGCAATGCCAGCGCCTGCCTGATTCGCAAAGATTGTCTCAATTTAGTCGGATTTTATAATCCTGCTTATTTAGAGCAGAAGGCGCAGGGATGTGAAGACTACGACCTTTATTTGCGAATTGCAGAGCACTTCAAATTCAGAGTTGTAAAGGATTTTTTGACTGGATATCGATCGACTGGCAAAGGTATGTCCTTTGATTACCGGGCCATGGAAAAATCACGCAGACTCGTTGTCCAAGACTTGAAGCTTAGAAATCCTTGGATTCCCAACATCGTTTTTCGTTGGGCACACAGCTCTTACTGCCTTTGGATTGCTGCAAGGGCAAACTACGTTGGATGTTTCAAGGACAGTATCAGATACCTACTCAAGGCGGCGCAATACGATGCCGCGCTTTTGACTAATAGTTGTTATGTATATAAACAACTTTCTTATGCAATGCGAAAAACTTACGGTACGCCATTTAGACCTTTTCTTTCCAATTGCAAAGCGCGACTTTCAGTACCACGAAGTCCTGATGATGGGCATGCAAAAGATATCACATTAGAGAAATTGATTGAGCAAGCTTATCGACTCGATCCGCCTTCATCCCTGATGTTGTTTAGAGAGCGACGTCAAAAAGCTGTGCGCCGGATTATTAGAAAGGCCCGAAACGCAATTGTTATTCGACAAGCGTTTGAAACATAAGCGGTTGGACAAGAAAGGCGAACAGATGGTTCGTTACTATGGCCACTATAGCAACGTAAGTCGGGGACGCCGCAAGAAAGCTCAGACAGACAATCAGGTACCTTATATTTTGGAATCGGAGTTGAGTCCAAAGGAATTTCGAAAAAAATGGGCCCGGCTGATTCAAAAAATATATGAGGTCGACCCGCTTAAATGCCCAAAGTGTCAGGGGTCAATGCGGGTATACTGGGAATGCAATTGTTGACAACGCACCGACAGCTTCTGAGATGATAGCATTATCTCGTTCCGGAATTAAAAATACAATCACTTTTTCTCAAGTGGCAGAGAATCCTATAATGGCAATTGTCAGTCAAGGTCGGGTAACTCTTCCGGTTTCATACGATTTTGATAGTCCATTTATATTTCTTAGTGAAGGTAGGGGCTGCTGGGGCGATGGCTGGTATGATCTTTTACCTGGAGACATTCTAAAAGGTTATGAGCTGCATGCTGCAATTCAGTTTAATGGCAACCTATCTTCAATCAGTTGGGTTGCTTCTCAAAATGAATATTGGCATGGTATTACTGTGGGAG
>JAJSZW010000036.1 GCA_030262895.1 Deltaproteobacteria bacterium
ATTTCAAAATTCATGAGAATTAATTGGAACAGCCTGATTGAGTCGATTCTGGTCTAACTGCCGGAAAAACAGCCTTAGAAGTTGTTCCTTTACCTATCTGGCTTTTTACCTTGATCTCACCCTTATGCTTTTCTACGATATCTTTGACCACTGAAAGGCCAAGTCCTGCGCCCTTCTTTTTGCTCGTAAAATATGACGTAAAAATTTTATTCATGGATTCATTCGTAATGCCACACCCCGTGTCTTCGATAGATACAGATGAGGATGAAGTATGTTGGTCAAATTTTGCTGTTATCCTTAGTTGTTTTTCAAGCCTGCCATCCATGGAATCAATGGCATTTAAAATCAGATTCTCGAATAATTGTTCGAGTTCAAATCTGTTCCCCGAAACATATAGATATCGTCTGTTTAAATCCTTTTCCATTGAAACACCTTTTAAAGTCATCAGATCTTCAAACATCTTTATACAATCATGCAGAAGTTCTCTTATTTCTACCATCTCGACTTTATCTTCAGTTCCCTTACCGGCTGTTAGAATCTTCCTGTTTATACTTTGAATCTTTTTTGTGGCTTCAATAATATTGGAAAAGTGTTTCTTGATGGCTTCAGTATTATCCAAATCATAGATAGCCAGTTCCACATTTCCGCTAATACAGAAAAGATAATTATTGATCTGATGAACAAGTTTTGGAATGAGGCCATCGAGTTGACGTGAGTTGATATTTTGATGCATGGAAAATATAACTCGATCAATCTCTTTTAATAGCTGATCAAGGGTAAAGGGTTTTTCAATAAAGCTGTTGCAACTGTTACGCAAGGCATCGATTACAAGATCTTTTTCGCCATATGCCGTCATTAGGATAACAGGTAAGGTATTGTTTTTTTCTCGAATCTTCTTTAACAATTCCATCCCGTTCATGCCGGGCATTACATAGTCGGTTATAACAATATCAATCTTCTCAGGGCCGTGATTCAGGTGCTTAAGGGCATCCTCGGCATTCAGCGCCTCAAAGACCTTAAAACCCCAGCTCTTCAACCCCACTCTCAGGCTATTGAGCTGTTCAGCTTCATCATCCACAACTAATATGTTCATCTTTAATCTCCCCTTTTTTGCTTTCTTCTCAAAAAAAGGTTTTTGTTGACTTCGGCTCCTCTTAGTAAACGTCTCATTCGTCTTAATGCTATTTGTATGCCAAATAATGTTTTCAATGTTAACCAACTAATATTTAGGGATATTTTATAATGTTTGGTGGGAAGTGGGAGAAGTCGAAAGGTGTAACGTTTTGTAACGAAATTCAGGCGGCTGCCTGCTAAACCTGGATAACAAGCAATTTGGAAGGAGATGTTATAAAACAAACCGGTGTTACAGATTATAACATCGGTTTGGTCTCTTTTATGCTGTGAATTTAAAATGAATAGGGGGTATATTACAGAAAGGTTTATAAATATACACAGGATGCGTTATTTTGATTTGGATTTCAAGTGTCTGGCTAATCTTTGCCGCGATATTCCAAGCAGCCTTGCAGCCATGGACTTGTTGTTGTTGGTTCGCCTTATCGCTTCTTCAATAAGAAGCCTGTTCGCCTGCTCCAAAGTCGGCAGAGGCTTGGAACCGACAAACCGAGAATCATGCTTTGGGAAAAATCGGGATGAATCAGTTCTCTCGGTTGAACCCTCCTGAGCAAAATGGGCATTGAATTGATCCATAGACAGTTTTTTAGATTTATGATTGCTGACCGCGTCATAGATCATGCTCTGGAGTTCTCTGATATTTCCGGGAAAATGATAATTGGACAATAACGTTATTAATTCCTCATGGGGTGGCGGCTTTTTCTTTCCAAGGGAATGGGATGCTTCTTCGAGAAAGTAATCCACTAATAATGATAGATCATCCAGTCTTTCACGTAGCGGGGGAATGTGAATGGAATGTGCGCAAAGCCTGTAATAAAGATCTTTTCGGAAACGGCCTGATTTCTGCAACGCTTGAAGGTCCTTATTCGTTATAACAATTACTCGAGCATCAGATATCTTCGGCAAGTCGGATCCAACAGGAAAATATTCATGCTCCTGTAAAAGACGAAGGAGCTTAACCTGAGAGTCAGGAGCCAAATCGCCGATCTCATCCAGAAGAAGCATGCCGCCGGATGCTTCTTCAACCAGACCTTTGCGCATCTTATCCGCTCCGGTAAATGCACCTTTAACATGCCCGAAAAGTGTGTCTGAGAAAATATTATCATCGATTCCAGCCACGTTCACAGAAACAAATTGTCCCTGACGATTGCTCAGTTTATGGATGGCCCTTACCATCAGTTCTTTTCCCACACCGGTCTCCCCGGTAATGAGTACCGGTTTTGGGCTGCTCGCTATAGACTCAACATACTGAAATATAGACAGCATGGTTTCGTTGTTTGTGATGATTTCCGAAAACGCCTCGGGGTTATCCAGGCGGCTGTTAAGCATCCTTTCCTTGAGCCTCAGATTCTCATATTGCAATTCCCGGATTTTGATGGCCCGTCTTACGCCTGATACGAGCCGGCTTTCTTCAACCGGCTTAACCATGTAGTCAAAGGCGCCGAACTTCATACACTGGACAGCAGTATCCACCTCGGTGTTTCCAGTAATGATAATTAAGAGGATCTCGGGGAAATCCCGAGTGATTATAGGCAAAAGCTCATCACCTGAAATAAACGGCATTGTTAAATCTAACAATATTACCCCGATTTTCCGGTTGGACAGAAGGGTCTGGACGTCCCTGCTGTCCTGGCAACGCATGATATTTTTTATGCCGCCTGCTCGCAGTGTTAACTCAAAGCTTCTCAGTATTTCTGTTTCGTCATCCACAATCAATACCGGAAGTGAAGGATATGGAATTTGATTCATTTCTTAACCTCAATGATTGTGCACTCTTAATTCTACGCCAGGTCTGATTGTTCACCTTTTAAAACCATTTCCACGCTTCCTAATAAATCAGTAAGACGAAATGGCTTTGGCAATATATTTTTAAAACCCATATCGACAATTTCTTTCGCTTTGGTCGAGTCCGGAAATCCGGTGATTACGATTACCTTAATACCCGACAATTCCGGCTTTGCCTTGATTAACCGACAAATCTCAACACCGTCCATATCAGGTATCTGAATATCAAGGATAAGAATGTTCGGGCAATCACTGCCAAGTTTGACACACGCCTCTACCCCACTGGAAGCCTCTTTGACCAAATAGTAACGTTTTTCTCTAAGTGCAGTTGTGATAACATCTCTTACCGAGCTATCATCATCAACCACAAGAATTTTGATTGGTTCCTCTGTCTTTTTCGTTGGCAGAAATATTGCAAAGATCGATCCTTCTCCTCGTTGACTCTTAACCTCAATTTTCCCGCCATGCTCCTTGATGATGTTTGCAGAAACAGACAATCCAAGCCCTGTCCCTCCGTAACTGCGTCTGGTTGTGTAAAAAGGGTCCATAATGCGTGGCAGAACTTTTTCATTAATACCTATGCCCTCATCCCGGACTTCAACAACAATATTACCGCTCTTATCATTGAATAACGATTTCACAAATACTCCCTTGCTCTTATCAGGAAGTGCTTGGCAGGCATTCTGGATCAGGTTTATTAACACTTGTTCAAGTTTTTGTTTACTACACTTGATTACCGGTAAATCTTTACCGTATTCAACTGAAAATTTGTTAGTGGACTTCTTGATCATGTTGCCAACCAATGAAATGGCGCTTTCTATGAACTCGTTGACATTCACAGTTTGATTTATTTTACCGATATTCTGACGGGAGTAATCCTTCAGATCTTGAACAATACGTTTTATACGCTTTGATCCCTTTTTGATCCCATTAAGCAACTTTGGGATCTCGTCTCGCATTTCGCTATATGGCAAGCGCCCCAAATTAAAATCACCGTTTTCCTCATAGTAGTCCTCAAGGATTGGCGCAATACTATCCCATGCTTCCGATAATAGAGGTGTGTTCAGCATAATGAAGTTGTTGGGATTGTTGATCTCATGGGCCATACCAGAAACCAGGATTCCCAGGGAAATCATTTTATCCGCCTGCAAAAGCTCCTTCTCCATTTTTCTTTGCTCTGTGATATCGGATACTCTGACAATTGCAGACTGTACTTCGTTATCCGTATGTTTTACGGGATATATGTCAACTTTTTCAATCTTTTCCGGGTACGTAAGGCCTTTTTGCTCAAACGATATACATTCGCAGCCTAAAACCGACGAAGGGATGTCACATCCATCGCATGGTTCTGCTCTTCCCTTTAATGCCTGATAGCATAGCTCGCCAATGACATCTTTATATTCAGTCTTATAGTAATCCACAGCAGCCCTGTTGAACACTTTGATTCTCATTTCCTTATCTAACATGAGCGTGGGCTCTGGAATCCCGTCAAATGCCTCCTGAAGCATTGCCTTACTTTTCAAGATTTCTTCTTCTGCCTGCCTGCGTTTGGTGATATCGCGAGCTACCGCAACTATATACTCTCTTTCATCTTGAATTATGAATTTGACATTTATCTCTACAGGAAATGTTGTGCCGTCTTTGCGCTTATGTTTGCTTTCCAGAATCATATATCGACTCTTTCGAAGTTCCGCAATATGGTTCTCCCAGGCAAAATCGTCTGTTATGATTGCTTCGATGTCTGTAACCCTCATATTAAGGAGTTCTTCTCGTTTATATCCCAGACTGTTGCATGCTTTATAATTGAAGTCCAAAAAACTACCTGTTTTAGTAGCTACTACAAATATGGCGTCATTTGACTGGTTAATCAGATTTCGAAATAGTTGCAGATCCTTTGTTTTTTCTTTAACTAAAACTTCGAGAAATTTTTTTTCGTTCCGCAAGGCATCTTCCACTTTTTTTATCCGCAGCATGACATTGAGCTGGGCGACCAGTTCGGTTCCATCAATAGGCTTAAAAAGGAAGGCATCAGCTCCGATATTCAAACCTTTTATCCGGCTTTTGGAAGCGGTTTCAATTGTTGTGAGCATAATAACAGGGATGTGTCTGGTTGCCTGGTCGGATTTAAGTCTTTTGCAGACTTCAAATCCATCCATCTCAGGCATTTTGATATCAAGAAGAATAGTATCAGGAAACTCTTCCTTTGCCTTTTCTATACCTTCAAGTCCTGATTGCGCGGTTATTACAGAGCAATCAAGCATCAGGTTCTTTAACAAAGCTGAAAGGCTAATAAGATTATCCTCTTTGTCGTCAATTGATAGTATTTTCGGCATAGTTTCATCCAACTATTCCCTGTCAAGACGGGCTAGCTCCTTCCCATGATTCTCATCGTTTTCAGGAATCTCGATGCGTGGCTATACTGGGAACACACCACTGTGTCAGCCTGAAGCGCTTGCAGAGCTATCTCAACGAGTTCGTGTTTTTATTCAACCGCCGGTTCTGGCCGATGGTGTCTTTCAACAGCGTGCTGAAGATCGCCGACAGGGTTGTGGCACCGACCTACCGGGACTTGTACGAGGGCGAGCGGGCACATCCGAATCCGGCGAAATTTAGATCACCTGTGCTAACCGGATAGGCGTAGTTCATTCTTTCATTGTCGGCTTTCTTTCTAATTTGATCTTTTCTTATCCTGTGCTGTTTTAATTGATCACTTCTATCTGAGTTTGTTTGATATCTTGCCAACTTCATAACGCAAAGATCGAACAATTCCGTTGTAGATTGTATTAGCGTATCACAAATATTTAAGCGTTTCAATTTTTTACATGAAAGCAGAGAGCATCAGTTTTCAGCTAAATCGAACTGATACAATATGTTGGGAATTTCTTTTGATTTCGTTACTCTTTTGAAAATGATTTGACAAAATGCATAGCACTTTGTAATACTATTTGACAAAATGTATGTTTTCTTGTTAAAAAGGCAAACATGACGTAAGTATTGCAGGAGCGCAGGCAAAATGAATATCTCGGAGATTCTTGAACTGAACGAGCGGGCAAAGGAGGATGGCAAGAACTTTCCCAGGGCTCGACAACTTTTCAGTCAAATCCAATCGGAACTGGGAAGACACTTCATAGGCATAGTCGGACCACGGGGCGTGGGGAAAACTGTATTGCTCAAGCAATTGGCTCTGTCCGAGCCTGACTCATTTTACCTTTCCGCTGATACTCCGGCAGGGTCGGATTTTTTCCAAATAGCCAGGATTCTTTCGGAGCAATACAAGATAAATATTCTTTTAGTAGATGAAATCCATTTCTGCAAAACCTATGCAAAAGATTTGAAAAAAATATATGATTTTCTCAATATCCGTGTAGTATTTACCAGCTCTGTTTCCCTGTCTCTTTTTGATTCCGCCTATGACCTATCCCGCAGGATAGTGCTTCGATATCTGTTCCCTTTTTCATTCCGAGAATACCTGCTGTTTACAAAGCAGATTGAAATTCCCCAACTTACCATAAACGACATTATTGAAGGGCGGTGGACGGCAAATCATATGAGATACAACTATGTGTTTGACGAATATTTGCAGGGCAGGCTTTTCCCTTTTTCTCTGGAAGAACCGGATTGTGTGCCGCTTCTCCGCAATATATGTTCAAAGGTCATACGCAGAGACATACCAATGGTTTCCAATCTTCGATTTGACGATATTGAAAAAATCGAAAGAACTTTGAAATTCATTGGGAGATCAGAGGTTGACGGGGTCAATTTTTCATCGATTTCCAGAAATCTTGGCATAACAAAATACAAGGCTGCGCTGTATGTCAAGCTTCTTGAGCAAGCCTTTATTCTAAATCCTGTTTATCCTAAGGGAACCAACGTCCTCAAAGAACCCAAGGTTTTGATGTTCCTCCCATTCCGTCTCCTTTACCGAGATTGGTCTCAGTGTGTTGGAGCTATCAGGGAAGACTTTTTTGCGGAGATGATGACAATGAAAGGTTTGCGGTTCCATTACTTAAAGACTAAGCGGGGAGCGAAAACCCCTGACTTCCTTGTAGAACAGAGGCAGGAAAGTGTTGTTATTGAGATAGGGGGCAAAGGGAAAGGCAGAGAACAGTTTAAGGGGATCAAAGTGCAAAAAAAGCTGATTTTATCCCATTCTGCCGAGGTGATAGGTAACAAGAGACCGCTTTCGCTTCTTGGTTTTGTTGTGTAATAGCAGAGATCATCGGTTTCCAACTAACCCATCTTTTCCACTTTTATGAGCCAATGCTCAAAATGAGCATTATTTTAGAGCTCTTAAAAATTTAAACTTAATAATTACAATATATTATAAATATGTTGTTTTGATTTTTCCAATGTAGTGCCATAAAATGAAAAAGGTCTTGATTTTCTTATTGATATGTGCATATCATATTATTATGAATATTCTAAAGGTCACGACAAAAGCAGAAAAGGCAACAATCAGCACTATAGCTATTAGATGAATGAGTTAAAAGGAACTAAAAAATGAACAAAAGTAGTGCCATAATAAAGATTTTAAAAAAGTAACTTGCTGTAATTATAGGAGTTATTTTTTTTATTCGAAAAGATGGGCTAACCCGAAGGGTGAACAAATCATAAAGAAATTTGTTATAAATTCCATAGGAAGCCGGCGAATTGTCGTCTTCCGATCCCTCTTGACAGGGCGTGTTCTCCATTGTAGTACCTAAAAACAGGTCCGGCAGTTTAAAACCGAACTTTTTTACTGGAATTGTTGAGAAAATGACTGAACACGAAGACTTCAATCGATTCAACCAGGGCAGAGTGGTTTCTGTTCGCGGCAGCGTGGTTGATGCTCATTTTCCGCGAAGACTTCCTCTTGTTCACAGCCTGTTGAGAACCGGCAAAGACGACAGCATAGCTATTGAGGTGAAAACCCATCTTAATTCCGAGCTGGTTCGCGGGGTCGCACTGACTTTGACCCAGGGATTGGCCCGCGGTTCTCTGATCATTGATACTGGCCGACATTTGAATGTGCCGGTAGGGAAGCGTCTGCTTGGCAGGATGTTCAATGTGTTCGGAGAACCCATCGATCGGAAAGGGGAAATAAAGGGGGGGGAATGGCGTTCTATTCATCGAAACCCTGCGCCCATCGATCAGCGGGCAACCATATCCGAAATTTTTGAAACCGGCATAAAAGCCATTGACGTCCTGGCCCCCCTGGAGAGGGGAGGAAAGGCCGGACTTTTCGGTGGAGCCGGTGTCGGCAAGACCGTGATTATTACGGAAATGATCCATAACACCGTGGGCCGTCATCATGGGGTAAGCATATTTTGCGGCATTGGTGAACGCTGCCGGGAGGGTGAAGAGCTTTACCGAGACATGAAGAATGCCGGAGTGATGGACAACACTGTCATGGTGTTCGGTCAAATGAATGAACCGCCGGGCGCCAGGTTTCTGGTAGGCCATGCGGCCTTGACCATGGCTGAATACTTCCGGGATGATGCCAGGCAGGATGTTTTGCTCCTGATCGACAATATCTTCCGTTTTATCCAGGCAGGATCAGAGGTATCCGGGCTTATGGGACAGGTTCCTTCCCGCCTTGGGTATCAGCCGACTCTGGGAACGGAATTAGCCAAACTTGAAGAGCGCATATGCAACACCGCAGCCGGCGCTATTACCTCTACTCAGGCCGTGTATGTTCCGGCAGATGATTTTACGGACCCTGCGGCAGTTCATACCTTTGCTCATCTTTCCGCCTCTATTGTGCTATCACGAAAAAGGGCCAGCCAGGGGCTCTATCCTGCCATTGATCCGCTCCTGTCCAGATCCATGATGCTGGTGCCCCTTATCGCCGGAAAGAGACACTTCCATGTGGCACAGGAGGTTCGTAAGACACTGGCAACCTACGAGGAACTTAAAGACATCATTGCCATGCTGGGGTTAGAAGAACTTTCCCGGGATGACAGGCGGATCGTGTATCGTGCCCGGCGATTGGAACGGTTTATGACGCAGCCATTTTGCACAACAGAACAGTTCACCGGCCATAAGGGGAAAATGGTTAATCTGGAAGATGCTCTCGATGGTTGTGAGCGCATTCTAAATGATGAATTTTCCGATTATCCGGAGAGTTCGCTTTATATGATCGGAAAAATCAGCGAAGCAAAAAAAGTATGAAACTCAAGGTCTTACTTCCATCACATATTCTTGTTGACGAAGAGGTTATCAAGGTGATTGCTGAGGCTGAAAATGGCTCTTTTTGCCTTTTGCCGCGTCACATTGATTTTGCAGCACCCCTTGTTCCTGGACTCTTTTCTTTTGTAACAACTCAGGGCGTTGAACAATTTCTCGCTGTAGATGAAGGAGTTCTGATCAAATGCAACGGTGAAGTTCTGGTTTCAACAAGAAATGCTGTGATCGGGCCTGACCTGGGAATGTTGAAACAGACAATTCAAAAACAATTTGTTGAGCTTGACGATCGAGAAAAGATATCTCGTTCAGCGCTGGCAAAACTTGAGGCTAATTTTGTCCGGCGATTTATGGAATTGAAAAAACCGGGTTAAGGGCTATGAAAAATGAATATCAGAGAAGAGCGGAAAAACTAAGCAAAGCAGTGGGGGCTAAAGAAGTCCGCAAGATAAAAGCTCGTCGCGAAAAAGACAGCGGCATCTGGTTTGGACTGGGCATGTTCGGCCTTGTCGGCTGGTCGGTGGCCGTTCCCACATTGATCGGCATAGCACTGGGCATCTGGATAGATCTAAAATGGCCGAGTCGCTATTCGTGGACACTCATGCTTCTTATTATCGGCGTCATCCTTGGCTGTTTGAATGCCTGGTTCTGGATTACATGCGAACGAAAGAAGATATAGACTTTCAGATAAATAATTTCACTGTGTTATCAGTCGTCGGCGTATAACTAATACGCCTTCCTCCTTCCGGCCTTGTGAAATTAATTATCTGAAAGTCTATAGATGACAGGAGATATTGATTTTTGGCAGCTACCTTGATATTTATATTAGCATTTGCAGCAGGTATCGGACTCGGGATATTTTATTTTGGCGGCCTCTGGTTGACAGTGCGGCGACTCCCCGCGACGCGACATCCTGTTCTTTTAAGCTTTTGCAGTTTCTTCTGCCGACTGGTGGTGGTTCTGGCCGGCTTTTATTTTGTTATGGACGGTCATTGGCAGCGGCTGATTGTTTGCATGGTGGGTTTTATAGGGATGCGGAGCATCCTTGTGCGTATTTGGGGGCCGGAAAAATGCATATAACTCCTGATACTTTAATTGTCTTTCAATGGGGTCCTGTTTTGTTGAATAAAACCATTCTCTTTACATGGTGCGTAATGGTTTTGATGGTTGTCGGCTCCTGGCTGATAACCCGAAAGCTTTCCACGGAAACCCATTTGTCTCGATGGCAGAACCTGATTGAAGTTCTGGTGACCGGTATGAGGGATGAGATCCGCGACATCAGCGGCCAGGACCCGGGCAGGTACCTTTCTTTTGTGGGCACGCTCTTCTTATTTATAGCTGTTTCGAATCTTCTTGGCATTGTTCCTGGTTATGTGCCGCCCACATCCTCTTTTTCAACCGCGGCAGCGCTTGCCCTGTGCGTTTTTGTAGCTGTTCCCCTCTATGCTGTTTCCCAAAAAGGTCTTTCCTACTTGAAAGAGTACATCGAGCCCTCTATATTTATGCTGCCGTTCAATATTATCGGGGAGATATCGCGCACCTTTGCACTGGCGGTTCGACTCTTTGGAAACATTATGAGTGGTACGATTATCGCTGCCATCCTGCTTGGCATTGCGCCTCTTATCTTTCCGGTTCTCATGCAGGTTTTAGGACTTTTGATCGGATTAATTCAGGCATATATTTTCGCAATCCTGGCTATGGTATATATCGCTGCCGCAACTCATGTGCAGCGCAAGGAAGGAGAGGCCGGCCGGCAAAGCGAGAAAGGAGATTTGTCAGATGGATAATATTAGTATTATTGGAGCCATATCCATTATTGTTGCCGGACTGACTATGGCCATCGGTTCGATTGCTCCCGCGCTGGGAGAGGGGCGAGCGCTGGCCCAGGCGTTGAGCTCCATTGCTCAGCAGCCCGATGAGACCAATACTATTACCAGGACTTTGTTTGTAGGTATGGCCATGGTGGAATCTACCGCCATTTACTGCTTTGTGGTGTCCATGATTCTGATTTTTGCCAATCCATTCTGGGAGTATGTTGTATCCAAGGCCGGAGGATAACCTGTGCTTATTGACTGGTTTACCGTGATTGCCCAGATCATTAATTTCCTTGTACTCGTTTACCTGCTCAAGCGTTTTCTTTACGGCCCGATTATCAGGGCCATGGACGAACGAGAGAAAAAAATTGCTCTTAGCCTGGAAGGGGCCAGAAAGAAGAAAGATGAGGCTGACCTCGAAGCAAAAGACTATCGCAGAAAAAACAGGGAATTTGATGAGCACCGCGAAGAGATGTTCTCTCAGATCAAGGAGGAAGCGGAGGTTCGCCGGAAAGATCTCATAAACGAAGCCCGCAACCAGGTTGATGCCGGCAGGACAAAGTGGTATGAGGCGATCCATAGAGAGAAAGAGGCGTTTCTTCAAGACCTGCGACGTCGGGCAGGGAGGCAGACTTGCGCCATTTCCCGTCAGGTCTTGAAGGAGATGGCAGATGTTGATCTGGAAGATCACGTCATACATGTCTTCATTAAAAGGCTGTTGAGTCTTAACAAGGATGAGACAGAGGCGCTTAAGGAATCCATACATCGATTACCGCAAAAAATCAGCGTGCGCAGCGCTTTTAAAATTCCGGGGAAACCGGCCGGAGAAATTAAGGAAGTTCTGCGGAATCAGGCAGACGGCCATGTTGATGTGCAGTTTGAGGTTTCACCGGACCTTATATGCGGCATTGAATTGAAATTCCAGGGCAGCAGAATATCGTGGAATGTGGATGATTATCTGGAAACCCTTGAAGAGAGTCTGGTTGCAGCGCTTGAGAATAAAGGAGAAAAAGCTGCTGATAAACTTTCAGATAAATAATTTCACTGCGTTATCAGTCAAAATCTTCGACGACGTACAACTTAGCACGACTTACTCAGATTTTTCCTTCTAGCCTTGCGAAATGAATTATCTGAAAATCTATTAGAAAGAAGATGGCAGAAGATAACACAACACTGAAATCATTTTTGGATGACACCTTCACGCTTTTTGACGGCGTTCTTGAGGACCACAGACCGGAGCTGAAAAGCCGTGAGGTGGGCACGGTGAACTATATCGGCCAGGGCATTGCACGGGTGGATGGTTTGCCGAGAGTTAGATCAGAGGAACTGGTCCGCTTTTCCGGCGATGTCTATGGCATGGTTTTTAACATCGATGTTTCAGAGACAGGGGTTATTCTTTTTGGCGAAAGTGATGAACTGAAGGCTGGTTCCGAGGTAAGAAGCACCGGGCGGGTTCTGGATGTGCCGGTAGGTGATGCCCTGATCGGCCGCTTTGTGGATCCCATGGGCCGTCCTCTGGATAATTTGGGCCATGTCCATACTTCTGGGCGACGTCCTGTTGAACGGCAGGCTCCTGAGATTATGGACCGTTCTCCTGTGACAGTTCCGCTTCAAACCGGGCTCAAGGTGGTGGACGCATTAATCCCGGTCGGTCGCGGCCAGCGGGAACTCATTCTTGGTGACAGGCAAACAGGCAAGACAGCGATTGCGCTGGATACGATGATCAACCAGAAGGATAAAGATGTTATCTGCATCTATTGTGCCATTGGCCGGAGAAGCTCATCTGTAGCAAAACTTATTAACGATCTCCGCAAGCACGGCGCCATGAGCTACTCTATTGTTGTGGTAGCTGAAGGTGAAAGCCCTCCCGGGTTGCAGTTCATCGCGCCCTATGCAGCAACTACCATGGCAGAATATTTTATGGAACAGGGAAGGGACGTGTTGATCATATACGACGATCTGACACGTCATGCCCGGGCATATCGGGAGGTTTCGCTTTTACTGCGTCGTCCTCCCGGCAGGGAGGCCTTTCCGGGCGACATATTCTATATCCATTCCAGACTCCTTGAACGCGCAACCCATCTCCGGGAAGAGCTCGGGGGCGGCTCTTTGACTGCCCTGCCCATTGTGGAGACAGAGGCTCAAAACATATCCGCATATATTCCAACAAACATCATCTCGATCACTGACGGCCAGATATATCTTTCCCCTGACCTCTTTCAAAAAGGTATTCTCCCGGCTGTGGATGTTGGGAAATCAGTATCCAGGGTTGGCGGAAAAACACAGCTTGCCGCATATCGAGCCGTTGCCGGCGACTTGCGCCTTTCCTATTCGCAGTTCGAGGAACTGGAGACATTTTCACGTTTTGGAACGCGTCTGGATGAGGAGACACGCAAGACTCTGGATCGCGGGCGCCGGGTCAGGGAAGTTCTCAAACAGTCTCAATATGAACCCATGCCTGTTCCGGAGCAGGCCGCTGTTCTTGTGGCTGTAACCGGCGGCATTTTTGATCAGATATCGCTTGATCAGATAGCAGGAGCCGAGCAGCTTATACGTAAGGCCGTTACCACACAACTGCCTGATCTTTGCATGCGCATTCAATCCGGAGATAAACTCAGTGATGAGGATCGTAATGCCGTTTTGAGCATAGCCGGGGAGGCTGTTGAAAAAATGAAGTCAGACAATGCAAACGATTGAGCCGCTGAAACGCAAAATTAAGAGCGCCCAGGATCTGCTTTCTGTTGTGAAGACGATGAAGGTTCTTGCCGCTGTGAGCATTCGGCAGTACGAGAAGGCTACGGAATCTCTTGTCGAATACAACCGAACAGTCGAAATGGGATTGCAGGTTGTTCTGAAACAGAGACCCGAGGGGATTAGAATAGCTGAGCCCGTTCCAAAAGAACGTCTTGGAGTTATTATTTTTGGTTCGGATCAGGGTATGGTTGGGCAGTTTAATGAAGTGATTGCGCGCCATGCGGTCAGTGAAATAAACAAACTCCAGGTGAAGCAAAAAAATCGCATAGTGCTGGCAGTGGGCATGCGAGTCATTCCATCTCTTGAAGAGGCAGGACAGCCGGTTGAAGAATACTTTTCTCCGCCCGGCTCAACGGCCGCCATCACATCTGCGGTAGAGGATCTGACGCTGAAAATGGAGGAGTGGCGCTCGCAGCAGAAAATCGATCAGATCGTTATATTTTATAACAGAGAGCGTGGCGCATCTTATTCTCCTCATACCATCCATCTTTTGCCGGTTGATCCCGGATGGTTTCAAGATCTGGAGCAGAAACCCTGGCCATCGCGCGCCATCCCTTTTTTTACTATGGATTGGAACCGGCTGTTTTCTTCATTGATTCAACAATATCTCTTTGTATCCCTCTATCGTGCCTTTGCCGAGTCTCTGGCCAGCGAAAATGCCGGACGTCTCGCATCCATGCAGGCGGCTGAAAGGAATATTGAAGATCTCCTGGAAGAACTCAACTCTCAATTTCAGCAACAGCGTCAGAGTTCTATTACGGAGGAACTTTTAGACATTGTGGCCGGCTTTGAGGCATTAAGATGAAAAATCGGCGGCGCGGCTCGTTTATGAGACAATGCCAATAAATTACAAATAAGGTAAAAGTTCACCACGGAACGACACGGAGTTTCGCTGAAAATTGAAAACAATGAGTAAGTGTAACCACTCAAGTTTACACTTCCAGAGTTCACGATTCAAGGTTAGAGAGCGATAAAAATTGAACGAGGCAACCAACCGTGAACCTAACAACCTGAACAGTTACGATAATTCAGTGTATTTCCGTGAAAATCCGTGGTGAACTATTACCAAACAAGGACTTGATATTTTACAAATCTTTAATAGGAGCTGGATAGCTGAATATGACTGATTCTGTTGACAAAAAAACGTACACCTTTTTCATGCCAGGCGAAGAGCGCATTTACTTTCGCTATTTCCATATCATTGCAATTACCCTTCTGCTGGTTGTGATTGCCTTTCAGGTAGTTACCTCGGAGACGAGTGTGAAGGAGGCTGTGGTGACAGCGCTAATTTTTGTCTCGCCTGTTTATTTCGTTTACTTTGTATTTGGAAAACGGTTTGCCGACTCGGTGACGCTTGATTTTAATGCGCGCAAGGTCCGCTTTTCTTTTTCCGACGAAAGGGGCTCGTTTGAAAGGGATTTTCAGGATATCGAGAAAATCAATTTTAGATTCTATCTTACGTTTGTGATGGAGGACGCCAGAATCATGGTGAAACGGCCCAAAAACAAAAAACAAGTGTTTCGGATGCTTAAAAGTGTATTCACTGTTGACGTTGGTATGTTTAGTGGGTTCTAGCGAATGAAAAACGATGAAGATAGTGTTCATGAAGGTAAACATCGGCATATAGATTCAATTGACAACACTGGATTCCGTCTTTTGATAACGCTTATGCTCAACTTCATAATCCCTGTAATTCAGCTTATCGGCGGTGTTTATGCCAACAGCATGGCTCTGATTTCTGATGCTACCCATAATTTCAGTGATTTTATTGCGGTGTTGATTTCTTATGTGGGCTATAGGGTTGGCCAAAGGGGCGCTTCTGCTAAACATACATTTGGATACTGGCGCGCTGAGATAATGGCCGCACTTTTAAATGTGGCAATTCTCGTTGGGGCTTCGGTATATATCATTTACGAAGCGAGTCAGCGGCTTTTCAATCCTGAAACCGTGACAGGATTGGTTGTGGTGTGGATTGCAGGGGTCGGTGTTATAGGAAATGGATTTTCCGCCTGGCTGCTTCATAAGGATGCCAAGCACAGCCTCAATATAAAGGGGGCCTTTCTGCATATGGTTGGAGATCTTCTTACCTCTGTTGCAGTGGTAGTCGGCGGAATGGTACTCATCTTTAAACCCTGGTACTGGCTGGATCCGGTTCTTTCTTTACTGATTGTTTATTTTATTTTGAAAAACTGCTGGGGGATTTTGAAGGAAGCCGGCGGCATCCTGATGAATGCAACACCTGCAGGAATAGACATAGAGGAAGTAAAAGAAACTCTTGAACAGATTTCAGGTGTTTGCGGAGTTCATTATCTTCATGCATGGAACCTGAGTTCTTCAAGCATAGCATTTTCCTGCCATATAGTGGTTTCGGATCAGCCTGTCAGCCAGACAGAAACTCTGGCCAGGACAATTCGAGAAACACTGCTTAACCGTTTTGGCATTGACCATCCGGTCCTGCAATTTGAAACTTCTCAATGCGGAAATGGACCTATCCTATGTGAATGTGAAATTTCCGGCAATGGGCCGAAATCCGGTTAATAAGTTCTAACGCAGATAAATTCTTGGCACGCGTTCCATTATTGTTGAAACAACTTCATAGTTGATTGTATTTATCGTTGAAGCAATTTCATCAACACTTATCGATGCATTGCCCTGCTTGCCGAAAACAACTACTTCTTCTCCAATTGCAATTTCCGGGATTTTACCCACATCAAGCATGGTCAAGTCCATGCAGATGCGTCCCACGATTGGTGCACTATGGCCGCATACAAGCATGCGGCCTTTTGAAGATAGCAGCCTGTTAAGTCCGTCCGCGTAACCTATTGATACTGTGGCAATAGTTGTGGGCTTTTCAGTCTCATAGGTTGTTCCATAACTTACTTTGAAACCAGCCGGAACTTTTTTTAAATGAATTATCTTTGTTTTTAGTTCCATTGCCGGTTTTAGCTTAATGATGCTTCTGTCCACTTCCTCTGAGGTGTAAAGTCCATAAATTGAAATGCCGGCACGAACCATATCCAGATGGGTTTTCGGCATATTTATTATAGCTGCGCTGTTTGCAGCATGAGTTACAGGTATTTCCAGGCCTGCGATGCGTAGCTGGTTAAGAAAGTCCATAAATATTTTAAACTGTTTACCAGCATAAGACCTGTCCGATTTATCGGCTGTTGCAAAGTGGGTGTAAATACCTTCCAGCTCAAGCATAGGTAAGCGAGAAATTGATTCAACCTCACTTAGAGAGTTATCTTTAATCCCCCTTAAAAGCCCAAGTCTTCCCATTCCGGTATCCACTTTTATGTGAACTTTAATTTTTTTACCATATGCGGCTACGGCTTCAGAAAGCGCTCTGGATGTTTCGTAAGAATAGACAGTTTGTGTGAGGTCGAGTTCAATAAGTTTTTTTACATGTACTGGAGAAGTATATCCGAAAATCAGAACAGGCGCATTAATGCCGGCTTTTCTGAGCTGAATACCTTCTTCAATATTCGCAACACCAAGAGCCTCTGCGCCGTTTTCAAGCGACTGCCGGGCAACTTCAATTATGCCGTGCCCATAAGCATTTGCCTTTACAACGGCCATAAAGCGTGCTTTTGGGTTTGTGATGCGTCGTAATTCACGGATGTTGTGGGCTATGGCTTTAAGGTCAACTTCTGCCCATACAAGCGGAGAATCCAAGAGAATACCTCAAAAAGTTTATTTTGAATTCAAAATTTTAATATTACAAGGTATTAACACAACACAGTTTTAATTACACCAGAAATTACAACCTCATTTTGTAACTACTCAGGTGGATAGACTGAAGACTGAAGCCTTTTAGGGACAAATCATGCATGATCACACAAATATTGAATTTAGGTTGAAATATTCTATGATATTCGGTCCATTGGCCAGGTAGATTGGCAGGTTGAGAATGATCCGCCTTTTATTTACTATCTTTTCATAAGGAGCGGCGGAAACCAGTATGCCAAATTTTTGTCCGGTTAAATCCAGGTAATGTATAATATTTTTATAATGTCTTTTCTGTATTGACGTCGTGGCCTTGCATTCAACAGGTATTCGGGTTCTTGCATCTATAACATCTACAGTAAAATCAACTTCAATGCCAGTGGGTTTGCCTTTTTTCCATGTGGCGACAGATTTAAATGCCGAAGCCCCCTGAAGAAGATTTAATAAAACAGCATTTTCAAATACACCGCCAAGGGGTGTTCTCAAAATCGGATCAATGGTGTTCAGCAAGGAAATCGCTGTGATTGGGATCTAAAGAATACTGAGAGACTTCAAGTATAATATGCCAGGATTTCATTGCTTCCAAAATACCCCTCAGTATTTTTGTCAAATAAATTTATAGTATAGGAATTTCCATTTTTTGGTCAATTATATTAAAAAGTTAAAAGCCATTAGCCGTTGCTAAGAGCTCGCCCAAAGGGCGCTAATTTAATATTTTTATTCTGTGGCTAACCCCCAAACCCCGCAGTACGGACCCGTATGCTGCGTGGTGTGGGAGGGGCGCTTTGTGAAGGGCAGTCCCTATCCCGATCGCTGTCAATCTTATGCTACTTCGACATGAAGCGTCTTGCCTAAGGCTTGAGCAAATCTATCTAAAGTTGATAATTTAATATCCTCAGCATGATTTTCAATGCGTGAAATCGCTGACTTTTTCGTTCTCAACTTTTTGGCAAGTTGCTCCTGTGTAAGACCGGATTCTTCTCTGGCAATTTTGAGCATTACCCCAATCTTGAAATCTTTATAGCCTTTATCATAATCTTTGGCAAAGTCTGAGTCTCGAACTTTACGTTTTGCAATATAATTTTGTAGATCACTCATTCCCTATCCTCCTTTTGAAATAGTCTCTTTTTCGTCCTTCAGCAGTCTTGATTGCATTCTGAGGGGTTTTTTGAGTTTTCTTTTGAAAAGCATAATCCAGGACTACTAAATTAGAGCCATCAAAAAAGCCCATCAAACGGTACGTTTCGCCTCCAGATTTAACTCGAACTTCCCAAATATCATCAGTATTGACGAGTTTTTTGAAATATTGTTTTGGCACCATGGGTAGATCTTCTATCAGACTCAGTACCCAAGACACTTTTTTAGCATGCTTGAAGGGTAACAGATCCAAAAACTTTTCAACTGGGCAATGACCGGTTGAAGTCCGATAGAAAATTATTTCTCTCATAATAAAAAATATGTTAACATGAACGTTAACAATGTCAAGGGTAAAAAGGACAGGATAAAAATTGGTGTTTTAAGGAACAGCGAAAGCTACGGCTAACCTTAGGGCGGACGCATTAAAAATTCAATAATTATTTACATATAAGCATATAACTTAAAAAATATCAGACAAGCATAAACGATATAATTGGACACATAACATATTGAATATATTATTCAACTCGACGCTAACATTTCTCATAAGAAGGTGTGCAATCCAAAGCTGTCCAAAAATACAAGTCCTTGATATTATTGATCTATATTTTCAAATTATGGTAAATTGGCTAGAAAGAAGCACGTACTCACCTGAGAAAAACCGCCTAAATCTATGGATCTCTGAAATATATAGACATTTTCCATTCATTAGGATTTGATGGAGTTCCACACTTGTCAAATACAAAGGAGGGTAGTCCCTACAAAACAGTGCGGGTCAATAATTTCAATAAGTTACATGTCGTGTCTTCAGGCAGCACATAGAGAAAAATCAGGTGCTTACAAAGTAAAACGTAAGCGCTCAATAAACCGCACTAAGCATTTAGCTTCAGTTGCTCTGGGCTCAGATACTGCGGAAGCAGAGATTTAAAATCTTCGGTCGTCTCAGCCAGTGGCAGTCTCTCAAACAGATAGCGCAGATAATGGTAGGGTTCCAGTTCATTGGCCTTGGCTGTTTCAATCAGACTGAAAAGAGCTGCACTTGCTCTGGCGCCTTCCGGGTTTCCGGAAAACAGCCAGTTTTTGCGACCCACGACAAATGGCCTGATGGCATTCTCAGCATCATTGTTGTCAGGCTTGGTAAATCCCTGTTCTGTGTATCGAACCAACCTGTTCCACTGATTCATGGCGTAAGATATGGCTTTGCAAAGCAAACCTTTGGGGGGCGTCTGGATTGATTTTTGATTGAGCCACACCCTGAACGATTCAAGGATCGGCAACGCTTTTTCCTGCCGCTCGGCGTAAAGCTCTTTAGTGGTCAGTTCGAGAACTCGCGCGTTCTTTTCAATTTTATACAGCTTCTTTATAATTGTCAGCGCCTTATTTGCCTGGCCTCTTTTCTTTTTAGAGGAAGCTTTGGTGACATCCACAAATTTACGACGCACGTGTGCCCAGCACGTAATATGATGGATGCCATCCCAACGGTCAAGAAAATCATAACCTGAGTATCCGTCGGTCTGAACATACCCTTTATATCCGCGTAAATATGATGCAGCAACATCGCCGGCCCGGCTGGCATGATACTGATAGACTATTGACGGCCTGCCGCGTGCACCACCGCGGAATATCCACATATACGATTTCGACCGGCGCTCAGGTTCATTCAAAACCTTGAGCGTTGTCTCATCAATGTTGATCAACGGACCGGATAAAATTTCATCGTGCAAAAGATCCAGCAGCGGCTTGTATTTTTCGGCTACTTTCATTGCCCAGCCGCACATCGTGGCCCTGGACAGGTCAACCCGTTAGAATTGTCGGCAAATTTGTCGGTATCATTCGAAGAAGCTATTGAGCCGTCTCCCTTTGGCTTTTCACCGGCAAGCTATTTAACGTACACTAACCCACCGGATTCATACTGTGAAGCAACGGTAAGTCTGGTATCAATATTGGTAAGCGCCTGTCCTGCGACGCTTAATGCTTTTTCAGGGGTATTATTTGTTTCGCTCAGATGGGCAAGAATTACATGTTCCAGTTTATTGTGTTTAATTTCATTTAAAAGATTTTTCGAATCTTCGTTTGAAAGGTGTCCGGTTCGGCTCTTGACACGTTGTTTTAGAGGCCAGGGATATGGTCCATTTGCGAGCATGGTCTGGTCATGGTTTGCTTCGAGGATCAGTAACGAGCAGTCTTTAAGATGCTCTTTGACCATGGAAGTAACGATGCCAAGGTCTGTTGCGATACCGATCTTTGAACCATTTTGTTTTATGGTGAAACCAGCAGGATCTTCCGCATCATGGGATATTGAAAATGGATGCAGGGCCAGCGTTTTTAACATAAACGCTGAACCGCACTCAAAGGTTTTTATGTTTTTAATATTTTTTAGTTTAGATGAGGCAGCTTTTATTGTTTTGCCGTTTATATATACAGGCAGGTCAAAGCGGCGTGAAAGTACCCCTACGCTTTGAATATGGTCGGTGTGTTCGTGAGATACAAGTATGGCATCAAGGTCTTCGGGATTAAGCCCTGTTGATCTTAGCCGGCGTTCAATCTCTATCCCTGAGAGACCTGCATCAACAAGTATTGAGGTGGAGCCGTTGGAAATAAAAACAGCATTTCCCTTGCTGCCGCTCGCCAGCATACATACTGCCAAATTATAGTTGCAATTCTTAGTTGAATTGCTCAAAATTGATTGCTCGGCAGTCATATAATTCAACTTTCAAATTAGGTCTTACAAAAAGACTTTTTTGACAGGATTAATAGGATATTCAGGATTAAAACATCAAAAGCTTATCCTGTAAATCCTCATCAAAATCCCTTACTTTACATTTGATTTCAACTTTTCGTTGATTTTTCAGGTCAATTCTTTGTATTTAATTTGTATACCTTTTTCAGAGTTATAATTTTTTTTATGATTTACTGGATAGCTAAAGTGAGACCTAACCTTGTTTACTTGAAACAAAATCTTGTTTATCCTGTTATCCTGCCAGAATTTTTTTCTAAGGCCTCAATATTATTTTCCGGTGTGTCCGAAGCCTCCGGTGTTGCGAACAGTTTTATCTAGTTGTTCTACAACTTCAATCCTGGCATGATAAACTTTTTTTATGAGCATCTGGGCAATTCTGTCACCTCTTTTAAGAGTATATTTTTTATTGCCGAGATTTATAGCCGGGATCATTACCTCTCCTCGATAGTCAGAGTCAATTGTACCAGGTGAATTTATAAGGCCGATACCATGCTTAACCGCTAATCCGCTTCTTGGGCGGATCTGGGCTTCAAATCCTTCTGGAATGGCCATGGCAAAACCTGTGGGAATCAAAGCGATTTCGCCTTTTTCAAGAATCATATCTTTTTTGACGGCTGCATATATATCCATTCCTGCAGAGTGTGGAGTCATGTAGCGCGGAAGAGGAATATCCGCATCATCCTTTGGTCTAATGCGAAGCAATTTTATAGTAGGGTTAGGATTCATTTTTTGTGTGTGAACGCATGATTTATTCCTAAAAGCCTTCAGCCTTCAGCCTATCCACCTGAATACAATATATCTTCGTATTCCTTTTTGTCGGTAACAGGGCCAAGCAAGGTAATTGCAAGCTGGTCATTATCAAAAAGAGTTGATGCTAAATCAATAATATCATCTGCTGTGACTTCTTCTATTTTATTCACAACTTCCTGTAAAGGAATATATCGACCAAAATGGATTTCATTCTGAGCCAACCGAACCATCTGGTTGTCGATACTTTCTGATGCAAGCATAAGGTTGCCTTTTGTATATTCCTTTGCACTTCGCAGCTCAGTTGAGTCAACAGGTATTTTTTTAAGTTTGAATATCTCATTTAGGCTGACTTCTATGGTTTCTTTAGCATTTTTAGGATCAACCCCAACGTAGACTCCGCACATACCTGTATCAACATGAGATGATATAAAAGAATAGATAGAGTAGGCGAGCCCTCTATTTTCACGAATTTGCTGGAAGAGCCTTGAACTCATGTTCCCACCGAGTATGGTATTAATCAGTGAAAAGGTATAACGTTTTGGATCGGTAATTGATAGACCTTTTGTGCCCATGCAGATATGAATCTGCTCAAGATCCTTGGAATGAATAGCAACTTTAGATTGGCCGGTTGGGGTTATACGAACAGGGAAGCTATTGCCTGCATTAATTGATTCAAATTGTTGTCCTACTAAATTGACAAAGTGATCATGCTCTATGTTACCTGCGGCAGATATGAAGATACGTTCGGGCTGATAAAGCCGGGAAAAAAATTCCCTGATGGTTTCGGAATCGAAACTTAAAATGTTCTCTCGAGGACCAAGTATTGATCGTCCCAAAGGGTTATCACCCCAGTAAGTATTTCCTAAAATTATGTGGATGTATTCTTCCGGGGTGTCTTCGGTCATTCCAATTTCTTGGAATACAACTGTCCGTTCTTTTTTAACCTCTTTTGGTTCAAATGTTGAGTATAAAAATATATCAGAAAGAATATCAGCCATGGTTTTCAGGTGCGTATCCATTACCCTTGCATGATAACAGGTATTTTCCATGGTTGTAAAAGCATTTGTATTCCCGCCGATAGAGTCAAATTCCTTGGCTATCTGAAGAGCTGAACGTTTCTTTGTTCCCTTAAAGATCATGTGTTCGATAAAATGAGAAAGCCCGTTTTCTGATAGAGTTTCATCTCTGGCTCCTACATTAACCCAGACTCCCATTGAAACACTGCGAGCATGAGGTATTTTTTTGGATAAAATCCTGATGCCGTTGTTAAGGGTGGTTTTATTTACTGGTTGGTCCATTTTCCTCTTCTATAACAGCTTTGCGACTCAGGCGTATTTTCCCGTCTTTTACTTCAAGAACCTTAACCTTTATTTTGTCTCCTTCCTTAACTATATCTGTAACTTTTGCTACGCGATGTGGAGCGAGTTGAGAAATATGCACAAGTCCATCTACGTTGGGCATTATCTGAACGAATGCTCCGAAGTCCATTATCTTTACGACAGTACCTTCATAAATAACTCCGACCTCGGGCTCTCTTGTGATTTCCTTGATCATTTCCAATGCCGCATCTGCGTCTTTTTCGGAAACTGCGGCAATTTTAACAAGGCCTGTATCATCTATTTCTATTCTGGTATTTGTTTCACTCTGCATTGCTCGAATGGTTTTTCCGCCAGGCCCTATTATTTCTCGTATCTTGTCGGGATTAATCTTTATGGTAATTATTTTTGGAGCATGAGGTGAAATTTCCTTGCGGGGTTTTTTTAAAGCTTCAAGCATTTTATCAAGAATAAAATGCCTGCCGGTACGGGCCTGCTCAAGAGCTTTCTGCATTATATCCTTTGAAAGTTCGTGAATTTTGATATCCATCTGCAAGGATGTTATGCCGTCACATGTGCCGGCGACCTTAAAATCCATGTCTCCAGCTTGATCTTCATCGCCAAGTATATCCGACAGGATAATCACATCATCCCCTTCTTTTACAAGTCCCATTGCAATTCCGGAAACAGGCGCTTTAATTGGGACTCCGCCATCCATAAGAGCCAGAATTCCTGAACATACAGTACCCATCGATGAAGAGCCGTTTGATTCCAAAACTTCTGATACTATACGAATTGTATAATCAAAGTCTTTTTTATCCGGAAGCACTTTTTCAATAGCTCTGGTTGACAGTCCGCCATGTCCTATATCTCTTCGGCTCGGGCCCATAATTCGCTTCACTTCACCGACTGAATAGGGCGGAAAATTGTAGTGAAGCATGAATGGCCTGAGTTCTTCCCCACTAAGTGTTTCGACCCTTTGTTCATCCGGGCCGGAACCAAGAGTCATAATTCCTAATACCTGAGTTTCTCCTCTTGTAAACAGGGCACTGCCGTGCGGTCTTGGCAGAACGCCGACTTCACAAGTAATTGGTCTTATTTCATCAAATTTCCTGTTATCAATTCTACGCCTTTCTTTCAGAATAATTTCTCTGCAGATTGATTTTTGCAAGTCCTGAAAAATATCGTAAACTTCTTCCCTGCGATCAGCGTATTCTTCACCAAGATTTTCAAATATCTCAGATTTAACACTGCGAAGAGCGGTTCGACGTTTAATTTTTTCGGGTATAAGTATTGCTTCACGCAATTTTGAATGGGCTGCCGCCTCAACTTTTTTTACCAGCATTTCGTCTTTTTCAGGGGCAGTAAAAGGACGTTTAGGTACACCGGCAATCTCTTTTAGTTTTACTTGCAAATCTATGATAGGTTGCATTTCTTTATGACCAAAGAATATGGCTTCAAGCATATCTTCTTCGCTTATTAAGCTGCCTCCACCTTCAACCATTACTACGCCGGTTTTTGAACCTGCAACAATGATATTAAGATCACTCTTTTCACATTCACTGATTGTTGGATTGATTATTAATTCACCATCTATTCGTCCTACACGGACAGATGCAATCGGCCCCTCAAATGGAATGTCTGATATTTCAAGCGCAGCAGAGGCTCCTATCAGTGCCAGGATATCAGGATCATTTTCCTGATCCATAGATAATACTGTTGCAATAACTTGTGTTTCGTAATTATATTTTTTAGGAAAAAGAGGCCTTATGGGTCGATCGATAAGGCGGGCGGTTAATGTTTCTTTTTCAGATGGCCTTCCAATTTCGCGCCTGAAATAATTACCAGGTATCCGGCCTGCCGCATAAATTTTTTCCTGATATTCAACTGTAAGTGGTAAGAAAGATACTGTTTTATCTTCATAAGCGGATACAACTGAAACCAGTACGATAGTTTCTCCATATTGAACCGTAACTGAACCGGAAGCCTGTTTTGCAACCTTGCCGGTCTGTATGCTAAGAGTCTTTCCACCAACTTCTGTTTTAAGTAAATTTTCCATATTTATTTCTCCAAACAACAAGTTCAAACAAATAACTGTCCGGAACTTCCTGCATCTTTTTGTTAGCTGATTATAAAGCGTTTATGTCTATTTTAGCCACGGTTTACGGTCCACACTTTTTTCAATGAACTATAGATTTTCAGATAAATAATTTCACTGCGTTATCAGTCAAAATCCTTGACGACGTACAACTCAGCACGACTTACTCGGATTTTTCCTTCTAGCCTTGTGAAATTAATTATCTGAAAATCTATATGCAACGACTGATTGCTTTTATGTTTTGTTCAACCGTTAACTGCAAACTGTTAACCGTAAACGGTTACCTATCTTCTAAGCCCCAGGTTTGCAATTATTGTCCTATATCTTTTTACATCATTGTTTTTTACGTAGTTTAATAGTTTGCGGCGTCTGCCGACTAAAATCAGCAAACCCCTTCGGGAGTGATGATCTTTTTTATGAACCTTGAAGTGCTCGGTAAGATAAGAAATACGATGTGTAAGAAGCCCGATTTGAACCTCAGGGGAACCTGTATCTGTTTCGTGAAGTTTATATTGCTCAATAAGCTCCTTTTTATCTACCACAGTTAAAACCACTTTTTTGCCTCCTATTGCTTAATAAGTTTTAATTAAACACACAGCAGTAATTATATCTGTTACTATCTTTTTTGAATTTAAGTACTGCAACGAGATTGTTCTTTGTATCAACAATCTTGATAAAATTTTTTAAATTGTCTGTATTTCGTGGCATAAACTCTTTTGTTGTTAATATAGTACCATGTTTTATTTTTTTTGTCAGAAATTTATCAGCTATATATTCGGGCATATTGCGCAAGGAATCCGACATGGATATTATTCTATCATTTATTGCTCCGGTTAAAAATAGCTGTTCCAGTTCTGATAAGTTTACAGCTTCATTAATTGTAAATTCACTGCTTTCAATTCTTCTAAGTTTTTTAAGATGTCCACCGCAGCCAAGTTCCTTACCTATATCTGAACATAGAGTCCTGATATAGGTGCCTGAAGAACAGCATACCTCAAAACTTATAAAAGGCATATTTATCTTACGTATTTTGTTATACGATATAAAAACAGGTCTTGAAGGTTTTCTGACAGCTTTGCCTTTTCTCGCAAGTTTGTATAACGGGACACCCTTGTGCTTTAATGCTGAAAAAGCTGGTGGAACCTGTTCTATCGTTCCTTCAAATTGTCTAAATACAGCTTGAATTGTTTTTTCAGTAAAATCCAGTTTATCACTTGTAGAAATAATCTTTCCGGCGGCATCCTGAGTGTCTGTTTCCACTCCCAGGTGCAGGACACCTTCATATTTTTTTCTGCCGGTTAAAAAAAACCTGGCTAGCTTTGTTGCTTTATTAATACAGCAAAGCAGGACACCTGTTGCTTCCGGATCAAGAGTTCCTGCATGTCCGACTTTTCCGGCCCCGAATAGTTTTTTTATAATAGCTACAACTTTTGCTGAAGTTATATTAGCGGGCTTGTCAATAACTATAACTCCATCTATTTCATTGTTCATAAATATAAAAAGGTTCAGGGTTCACAGTTTAAAGTTTAACAGAAATGTTTAACATCTGTGTTTTTATATCAGATAGCGTTGACTCAATATTGAATCCTGCGGCTCTGTTATGCCCGCCGCCGCCGAACGAACCGGCTATTACAGCCACATCAACCGTTCCATCAGAACGGAGGCTAACATGGTAATCCCCAGGCTTTTCCGATACTTCTTTTCCATTTGACAATTCATGTATAAGTGCGGCAACTTTAACATTTTCTATACTTTTTGCATAATTGATAAGACCGTCTATGTCCTCAGGCAGCGTTCCGGTTTCATCAAGCATGCCTTTTGTTAATATCATCATGGACATTTTACCGTTATCTGAAATTTCAATAGATTCAAGCGCCATATTAAGGAGCTTTATCCGCCCAAGAGAGTATCTGCCATAAACATGCTGGGCAACATTATATGGATCAACGCCGGCTTCAACCATTTTTTCACAGATCGCAAACGCAGATTTCTTTGTATTTGAAAAACGGAACGACCCGGTATCAGTCAAAATACCTGTATATATTGAGGTGGCAATTGCACTGTAACTAATGGGGAGAGCCATTTCTATTAACAGGTTGTATATTATCTCTGCTGTAGCACATGCAGATGTATCTATAAGATTAAGATTGCCGAATCCAGTATTGGTTATATGGTGATCAATGTTTATTATTACTGGTATCTTGCTGATAACCGAAGAAATTTTGCCGATACGCTGGAAATCAGCGCAGTCAAGAATAATGGCGGTATCATACGTATTTGTTTCCTTGATTTGACGGACAATTCTTTCAACTGACGGTAAAAAACGATATGCAGATGGAATAGGGCTTTCGTTATAAAGAGTTATATTTTTGTTCAGTGCTTCGAGAGCAAGTCCCATAGCAATCAACGAGCCTATAGCATCTCCGTCAGGATTTTTGTGAGAAGCAATTATAATATGGTTGCTATTTTTCAGGTGGTTTATAATCTTTTTCATTATCTGTTTTTGTACTTTTGAGCAATTTATCTATGCGTGAAGCATAGTCAAAGGATTCATCATATAAAAATTCGATATCAGGCATATAGCGCAAACCAAGATGTTGAGATAGAACTCGTTTCACATATCCATGAGCGCTTTTAAAGCCTTCTATTGCTCTCTCAATGTTTTTCGGAGCAGAAGTAGTAAAATATATACGGGCTTTCCTTAAATCATCCGACAACTTGACATCAGTAATTGTAACCATCTCAAGGCGAGGGTCTTTAATATCTTTTTGCAATAAATCCGACAGAACTCTTTGTATATGGCCGCCAACTCTGTCAGAACGAGGAAATGATTTCATAAATTAATAATTTCCATTTCAGTATCAATAATCTCGGCCAGACCTATCCTGTCGGCAAGATTAAAAATTTTATCGATATTGGAATTTATTACCGCCCGATTATTGCCCACTATCGCAAAGCCTATTTCCGCTTTTTGGTGAATATCATTTGAGCCCACTTCTGCGACCGATACAATAAAACTGTTACGTATCCTGGCGATAATGGACTTTACAATCTTTCTTTTACTTTTTAATGAGCGGCAGTCATGCAGCCTGAATGTGATAATTCCGATACCGACAACCATCCCACTAATCCCCAATACCTGATCCCTGTTCTATTCTTCTATTTCAGGCTTGATCTCTTCAAGATAATAACATTCAATTATATCACCGAGCTTAATATCGTTAAAATTCTCAATACCAATTCCGCATTCATACCCGCTTTGAACTTCTTTTGCATCTTCTTTGAAACGTCTAAGGGAAGAAATCTTGCCTTCATAGGAAACAATACCATCTCTTATAAGGCGGACAAGCTGACCGCGTTCAATTTTTCCATCCGTTACATAGCAACCAGCAATTGTACCGATTTTAGGAACATGAAATACTTCTCTGACTTCTGCTCTCCCAAGTATTCGCTCCTCATAGGTTGACTTCATCAAGCCAAGGATAGCATTCTTGATGTCTTTGATTACATTGTATATGATATTATAAAAACGCATATCAACGTTTTCTTCATTAGCAAGTGTCTGTACTTTTGTGCTGGGTCGGACGTTAAAACCTATAATTATGGCGTCAGATACTGCAGCCAGGGAAACATCTGATTCGATAATTGTTCCGGTAGCTGCATGAATAACATTGATTTTAACCTCATTATTAGAAAGTTTTGCCAATGAATCTCTAAGGGCTTCTATAGAGCCATGCACATCTGCTTTAATGATAAGATTCAGCTTTTTAGTCTCGCCTTCCTCTATTTGTTCAAAAAGTTTTTCAAGACTTAATCTGCTGGTTTTAGATAGATCTTTAGACCTTTGTTTCTGGATTCTGTGAAGGCTGACCTGTTTAGCGCTTTTATCATCGGCAAGAGCTATGAATTCATCTCCGGCATTTGGTACACCTGTGAGCCCTAAAACTTCAACCGGAATTGAAGGCCCGGCGGCTTCAATATGCTTTCCCCTGTCATTCAACAGGGCACGGACTTTGCCGTGGTGTATTCCACATACTATTGCATCGCCTGTGTGGAGAGTGCCTTCCCGTACAAGAAGTGTGGCAACAGCACCTCTCCCCGAGTCTATTTTCGCTTCAACAACATTGCCTTGAGCAAACTTATCCGGATTAGCCTTTAATTCCATCAATTCAGCCTGAAGAAGTATCATCTCAAGCAGTTCCTCTATTCCTTGATTTATTTTCGCAGAAACATTGACAAATATAGTATCTCCGCCCCACTCTTCAGGGGCGAGTCCTAATTCAGCGATTTCACGCTTAACGCGTTCAGGGTCCGCATTCGCTTTATCTATCTTGTTAATTGCAACAATAATAGGGACTCCCGCAGCTTTTGAATGGTTGATTGCCTCAACGGTCTGAGGCATTACACCGTCGTCAGCAGCAACAACCAGCACCACTATATCTGTAACCTTGGCACCTCGAGCACGCATTGCAGTAAAAGCTTCATGGCCCGGTGTATCCAGGAAGACAATTTGTCCTTTATCTGTAGATACGTAGTATGCACCTATATGTTGTGTAATTCCCCCTGCCTCGATTTCCGTCACTTTGGTTTTGCGAATTAGATCGAGAAGAGATGTCTTTCCATGGTCTACATGCCCCATAATGGTAACAACAGGAGGTCTTCCGATTAGTTTGTCCGGATCGTCTTTTCCAACTTTTAATATAACTTCTTCCTCAAAAGAGGCTCTTTCTACTTCGTAATTAAATTCTGTGGCAATAAGAGAAGCTGTATCAAAGTCAATTGTCTGATTTACGGTAGCCATAACACCCATATCCATAAGGGCCTTAATCATTTCATTAGCCTTTATTCCCATGCGCTTTGCCAGATCAGCCAGAACAATGGCGTCGTCAATTTTGATCCTGCGTTTAATAGCTTTCGGTATTGTAATCTGAGGTTTTTGTGCTTGTACGGCTGCTTTGCTTTTAGCGGCGGCCTTACGTATTTTTCGGCCCCGATGTTGTTTCGGATAAAGGTCTGCCCCTTCAA
>JAJSZW010000037.1:0-28685 GCA_030262895.1 Deltaproteobacteria bacterium
ATCCCTGCCATCGACAAATTCAATATCCCCACAGACTACGCTCAAATCCGGATACGTATAGTGTTTGGATTTATCGGCCTGGATTCTCATGTCACCGGCAAGCACAAAACAATTTGAATCGTGAAACGACTCGTGCAGCCTTGATGCAACATTCATTGCAATTACATTATGATTGAAAGATGCACCGGTCATGGCAAATATTTCACCATGATAATATTCGCTCTTGAAATCGGCAGACTCTTCCATTCTAAAATATTCTTCGGAAGTAATCCGCTTTTTTTCCGGCTGCGGCATAATAAGCCCTCCCCTTTTTTCTATTTTGGTTCCCGTTCCCATGCTCCAGCGTGGGAATGAGAAAAGAACCTGGAAGATTTGGCATCCTTCATTCACCAGTTTACACTTTTTTCGAAAAAGCGTGTATTATCGAATTGAATGCCGATGTCGAAACTGGAAATTTGAAATTAGGTAACGCATCTACATTTTAATATTTTTTCCAATTTCCAATTTATAGTTTCAAATTTCACTGCCAAAATACAAGATCAACAAAGTGTAAACTACTTTTGACTTGTCGTGAAGGATGCCAAAAATTTCCTATATTTAAAATATATCCATATTTGATATATTATTCAAGAATAAGTTGAGCGGTTAAAAGAAAAGCTGTTTTTTTGGGTTTCGTTCCTCAACCCAACCTACGAGCTATGTCTGTTTCTTCATCTTTTCCCATTCAACATTCGATGTTGGACGTTCGATGTTCGATGTTCATAGCCTTTTAGCTTAACGCTACGCCATTGATATTGGATTGTAATCTGCAGGAATCCCGATGCTTTTAGACCCCTTCGAGGGGTCTTCATCAAACCACCCGTTCTACTGGTGGTAGGTGATTAGATATGCGATATCCCGTGGCTTGCTGTGGGGGTAGTTCATAGTGCCCTTTCTCTGATGCCTTTAACAATTAACATCCTTGCATAGGTGGTAGGCGGAAGGCCTTCCTTATCGGCAAGTTCCTTTAATTTTCTTACAATTTTAGGATCAAGACGCAAAGATATGACCTCTTTTTTGGGCCGTACAAAAACTACGTCCTCGGCCACTTCAAAATCGTCAAGATAATCCGTTGAGTCATGAGAATTCCAGAATTCTCTTTCTTGTTTTAAATTTTTGAACCTGGGCACTTTCATCTTCTCCTCCTTTTATACAATTGTTTTTCCTTTTTACTCATATCTCTGGCTGTAATTATTTTGGTCTTCCTATACCTGAAAGCCCAGACTACTAATAAAAAGCGGCCGCCATTAGTTTTTCCATAAGCGAGATATTTGCCTTCTTTACCTCGCATAATAAGTGGCAGGTCCGTATCATTGAACAGTACCTCTTCCACTTCTTCCGGCGACACCGAGTGGTTGGATATATGATCGACAGTTTCCTGATCCCATGAGATTCTTTCTATTTTCATTATGTCTCCAATTCGTTAACAATGTAATACATTTTTAATAAATATTTAATTATCTGTCAAGAGATAAGAATGAGCGGAGTAGGAACGAGAATTGAATATCCGCGCCATGCGCGGGAACTTGTTTTTTATCTCCCCATAAAAAAATTAAAGTTTTTATACGATCATGCCGATAACAAAATCAAAAAGGAGGAATAATTAAAGTTAAAAACCGGAAAGGAGGGAGGAATGAATTAAGGTTCAGGGTTCAGGGTTAAAAATCGAAATTGTAAAGTAACAGTAATAATTGAGACAGGAGTTTAGCAAAAACAATTAAAAAAGGGCATTGATGCCCGAGACAAACTAACATTCAAGGAGGAATAAATCATGGCACTTACAATTAACACTAATATCGCGTCTTTGAACGCCCAGAGAAACCTGGGAAAATCGCAGGGAACGTTAAGCAAGTCATTGCAGAGGCTTTCATCCGGCTTGCGTATTAACAGCGCAAAGGATGACGCGGCAGGGCTTGCCATCTCCAACCGGATGGCTTCTCAGGTTCGCGGGTTGAATCAGGCAGCTCGGAATGCCAACGACGCCATCTCTTTGGCCCAGACGGCTGAAGGTGCCTTGCAGGAGAGCTCCAGCATTCTGCAGCGGGTACGAGAACTGTCTGTGCAGTCGGCAAACGATACCAATACCGATAGTGATCGTGTGTCTATTCAGGCTGAAGTTAGCCAGTTGATCTCTGAACTGGATCGTATAGCTACGACAACTGCATTTAACGGTAAAAATCTGTTAGACGGAACTATGGGAACTTCAATTTTCCAAGTTGGTGCCAATGCTGGACAGACAATTTCTATGAGCATTAACAGTGCGCTGGCGGCAGATCTAGGTACTGCTGGTGATGTTGTTCCTGGTGGCACTTTTACCGGAGCAGGATCGATTACAGATGCTGTTGCTGCAGATCAAACAGCTCTGACCATCAACAACGTTGCTATTGATAACCTTGGTGGAGGAGTTCAAGCGGGCTCTGCAAAAACCTTAGCTGTTGCGATTAATGCCGCTTTGACAGGTGTGACGGCAACGGCTACAGAAACCACATTTGACTTGGGTGCTGTTACTGCTCAGGTGGTTACCACTAACAATTTGACTGCCGGTGATTTTGCAATCAATGGGACAGATATTCTCGGTGCCCTTGATGGCGGCAGTGCAACATTCGCTCAGGACTTTGCCGATCTTATTAATGCCCAAAAAACAACCACCGGCGTTACTGCCACCCTTGAAGGTGGTAGTATGATATTGAGTGATGCATCCGGCGGTAATATCCAAATAGAATCCGATGGTGATGCTTTTGGCGTTAGCCCTTTTGCTGGCGCCCAGGCAGATATTTCCGCAGCGGAAGCATCTACTTCCTACGGCGGAATTTCGCTGGTCAGTACTGGTGAGTTGGAGATTAATGTTGCGGCTGCTGGTGGTGGTACCACGATGGGAACCGGGATTTACCATGACACGACTGTGACGATGGCTAATGTTGATATTTCCACACAAAGTGGTGCCAACAGTACACTAGCAAGTATCGACATTGCACTCAGCGAGCTTGACTCCTTTCGTGGTGAGCTTGGTGCAGCACAGAACCGCTTCGAGTCCACCATCGCCAACCTGCAGAACGTCTCCGAAAACATATCCGCCGCTCGTTCCCGTATCGTGGATGCGGACTTTGCAGCAGAAACCGCGTCTCTCACCAAGTCCCAGATTCTACAGCAGGCAGGCGTAGCCATGCTGGCCCAGGCAAACCAGTTGCCGCAGACAGTGCTAAGTTTGCTTCAGTAAGTATAAGCTGATAAGCTGAAAGGTGATAGCTCATAGCTGAAGGTAGGTAAATAATAACTTTAAATCAAAACCCTGCTTCTCTCCGAGGCATAGGCTCTACGAGCCGGAGGCCTGAAAATGGAAGCGGGGTTTTGTTTTTTGACTCAGGAGCTTCAACAAGTAAAACTGTGATATTCTATAAACTCATGCAGCCATGCGTTTAAGATCATTTAGGGCTCGGTCAAAAATAACTTGGTAGAATTTGCGCCCGAATTTGCCGTAGATTTAATCGATCTGATTGAGCAAAACCGCAGGAATAGCGAGCTATTTTGAGGACTTTTGCGATTGAAGATAGGTTAAAGATATGGTGAAGTCGGGATGCAAAAATGCCAAGTTATTTTTTACCGAGCCCTTAAGCATATTACCTCGTTCCCACGCTCCTGCATACCTCTATCTTTCTCGCCAAAAAATTCCTATACACTCAAGTTTTTTGATGAAATGCCGATAGTAATATTAAAGAAAGAAGGAAGAAAGGAAGGAGTAATTATGTCTTTATCAGTCGGCGGTCTTATGTCAGGTCTTGATACCAACAGTATCATTGACCAGCTTTTAGCTTTGCAGCAGAAGCCTATTATTAAGCTTCAACAGCAGGAGACCGCTTATCAGGTGGAATTGTCGGCATACGGCAGCTTGCAGAGTACGTTGAGCAGTCTTAAATCCGCCATGGAGAATCTGGATTCCGCAAGCG
The DNA here is from genome assembly GCA_030262895.1 of Deltaproteobacteria bacterium. Taxonomy (GTDB): domain Bacteria; phylum Desulfobacterota; class Desulfobacteria; order Desulfobacterales; family ETH-SRB1; genus B13-G4. Next base: position 3,984 of record JAJSZW010000037.1, read on the forward strand.
ATCTCACCAGTTTTTCAGCTTCCTCCAGCGACACCGACCTTTTTACAGTATCTGCCGGCGATACAGCAGTATCGGGTTCATACAGCATTACAGTAACCCAAATGGCTGAAGTTCACAAACTGACAAGTTGCGGCTTTTCCGATGGGGAACTCGTGGGTAAGGGAATAATTCAGCTCAAGGTGGGTGACGGCAGTACAACGGATATTGCTGTATCTGCCACCGACACCATCGACGACGTGGCCCAGTCCATAAATGATGCAAAAGCCGGGGTTAAGGCGACGGTCATTTTTGACGGCACGAACTATTTCCTGACTCTTTCCGGCGAGGATACCGGATCGGCAAACAAAATCAGTCTCATAGTAACCGACGAGGATGGTTTTAACAAGGATGCTAGTAATCTTTCCCGATTGTTCTATGAAGACTTAGATCCTGAAAACCAAATGGTTCAGGCCCAGGCTGCCGCAGACTCAATCATCACTGTTGACGGCGTTGCCGGTATTCACAGAAATTCCAACACGATAGACGATGTTGTCAGCGGTTTAACCATTACCCTTGAATCAGCGCCTGCCGTTCCTGACAACGAGGCTGCTCTGACCGTAAGCAGGGACACATCAGCGATCGTCTCGAAAATCAACTCTTTTGTCAGTGCATACAACAATGTGCTTGACTTTTTTGATGCTTCTCAAAGTTATAGTCAAGATACTGAAACCGCAGGCGTCCTGATGGGCGATGCCACCACAAACAGTATACACAACCGTCTCAGAAACATGGTCACAAATACTGTTCCGGGCGTTGAATCATTCGAACGGTTAACCGATCTTGGCATTACCCTGAACAGCGAAGGACGAATAGAGGTCGATTCTTCAGCCCTTAATGGAGCGCTTGATGATGATTTTGACGATGTGGTCGAGTTTTTTACCCAAGCAACCGAAGGCTCTGAGGGTTTTGCCGTGCGCATGGTAGATACACTGGATGTGATGCTCGATTCCACAAACGGAGCCCTTGATGCAAGGACGGATGGGATCCAAAACAGTATAGACGATATTCAGGACCAGGTTGAACGTATAGAAATGCGTAATCTGGCATGGGAAACACGCACCAGAGCCCAGTTCAATGCATTGGAATTACTCCTTGCCGGATATCAGAACACCGGGAACTATTTGAGCCAGCAGATTACAGGCATGCAAAATTTGAATAACTACATATCAAACAGGGGATAGGGATTGGGTGATTAACGAATTAACGAATTCAAAGAAAGGAGATAAAAGTTATGGCGCCCACAGGGTATGCGGCTTACAACCAGGCGGTAGTTCACACAACTGATAATAAAGAGAGGATTCTCTTGATGCTCTACGATGGTGCGATGAAGTTTGTGAGGTTTGCGCGTTTGGGCATTGAAAAGAAAAACGCAAAGATCCGGGGAGAGAACATCTCAAAGGTTATGGCGATCCTTACAGAGCTTGATTGTGCGTTGGACAGGGAAATGGGGGAAGAGCTGGTAGAAAATCTGTCTGATCTGTACCACTATATGATGGACCGCCTGGCAATTGCCAATATGAAGAACGATATCGGCGCTCTTGATGAAGTGGAAAAACTCCTTCGCGAGCTAAAGGAAGGCTTTGATGAAGCGGCTAAAAAAGAATCCGCTTTTCAGCCGGCCATTGAGCAGGCGCAAATGCAAGGGGGGTTCTGTATTGCAGTTTAATCATAAAACGCTTTACGAGAGTCTTCATAATATAACCATGAGGGTTAAAATCGCCCTTGGTGATAATGATATCGAAGCGCTTGGACGATTGGGCGAAGAGCATGAGAAGATAATGAATGATCTTAAACATACCGGCTTAAGCGATGATCCTCTCATGCTCGACCTGATTAAAGAGGTAAAAAACGAGGTTGATGAACTTGTTGCGGAGATAGAAAGAAAGCGGGATGAAACGGGTAGAGAATTGAAAAAAATTGGAAATGGGAAAAATCTGGTCGCTGCGTATCGATGATTGGATAAATCAGATAAATCAACGAATCAACTAATTAACTAAATTAACGAATCAACAAATCAAGGGGGGTGGCGACATGTTGGAAGCGATAAATCCTGGAGTGGCTGTTCAAGGTCAAGTCCATAAGATAAAGTCTGATAGTATTGCGCCTGCTAAAGTTTCTAAGATTGCAGATCAGAAGGTCCGGCCGGATCGAAAAATTAAAGATGATCAGCAAATTAAAGAGGAGAAAAATGTAGAGGATGGGCAAAAAGGGAAAGAGGATGTCCAGGTTTCTCAGGATTTATTGGATGAGCTGGAACATGACATAAATACAATCCATAATGTCGGGCTTGAATTTTCGATGCATGACGAATCAGGCCGGACTATGATAAAAGTTGTTGAAAAAGATACCGGAGATTTGATTAGACAGATTCCGCCTGAAGTAGTTTTGGACCTGGTTGCCAGAATGGGCGATGTGTTGGGCATTCTTTTTGATGAAAGGGTTTGATAAATTTTCAGAAGATAGGATATTTGTGAGAATATAGGTTGTTATGGATGGCCATCTGAACAGCTTCACATCTTTGTGTGTTAATAAGAAGCGGACCAATCAAATTGGCTGTTATCTTATCAGACGCACCATTAGAGGTATTCACCACCACATAAAGTTTCAAATTCTCTTCCCCATCCGCTTCCCACGACATTTCCTTGAGAGTCGGTTTTAGATCGACCGAATAATCCGGCTTAAAAAGATAAGGATTAATGATCACAAAGGCCAGAGCAGGGTCATCCACACACTGGTACCAGTAAAAGGGCTGAGTTTCTTTACGCTCCAGAATAATAAAGCGTTTCCTTCCCTGAAAGCCGAGCATGCCGGCCGGCATGGTTATGATCTTTTCTGCTTCAATCTGAATCGTCCCAAATTTAGTGGTTTCTATTTTCAATATCTTACTCCTTAAAACCTTTTTTTCGCCAGAAACGAGCTGCTTTTGCAACATCAATGGAAATTCCTTGAGATGAGTTGAGGTTCTCTTCCCGGATCCTCTCATAGACCTCATGCCTGAGGATAGATACTTGTCTTGGAGCCTCAATGCCCAGCCTTACACTTCCTCTGTTAATCTCAATAACACTGATAATAATATCATCGCTAATGTTAATCCGTTCACCGACTTTTCTTGTTAGTACAAGCACATGCCCTCCTTGGCGGCAATCAGGAACGTCCGGATAAAGCTTCTCACTTTTACCCGCAAGAGTTACTTGCCGGTCACCAGTATCTCATCATGCCTCATGTCAAACAATTCAACCGCTCGACAAAGTTAAAAACCAACGTTATTTTTTAAGTAAGCAACTTGTGTGCCGGAAAAGATAAGTATGCGAATATGTTCTGTGTAATCTACGCCTGCCTGTGCGTCACTGCACGCAGACAGGCAAACTGTGGATTTAGGGCTCGGTCAAAAATAACTTGGCATTTTTGCATCCCAAATTCTACCAAGTTATTTTTGACCGAGCCCTAAAGACGGAAAGAAAGAGTCAGAATTTTGACGCAGGGGTAGGAAAAATGGCCTACAGTTCCGAAATCAAACAATTTCGGCATTTTGTTTTTGACAAAGTATAGGACAGTAGTTAATAAGAAAGTTTTCGTAACTCCTCAATAAATACTGGACGAGTCCATCAGATTTATGAAACAAACCGACCGCATGTGAGTTGTTACAAATTTGTAAATTTCTATTTAATATTGTTTTCAGAGGGACATCATGGAATTTTTCTTATGCGTACTCGGAATGGTGATGGTCGTAGAGGGATTGCCGTACTTTGCTTTTCCAGAAAGAATGAAGTTCTGGTTGCAAAAAATTGTTGAAATGCCGGACGAAACATTACGAAAATTCGGTCTTATAATCATGTTAATCGGACTGTTTATAGTTTATTTGGGAAAAAGTTAGGAATCGTGTTTTCAATAACTGACTATAACTACGACCTTCCAACGGAACTTATAGCTCAAAAACCGATTGAAAAGAGGGACCAGTCAAAACTCATATTTTTGCATCGGAAAACAGGCGGGCTGTCTCATCATAAATTCTATGAGATTTGTGATTTCCTTTCACCATCCGACATACTGGTTGTTAACAACACCGAAGTCGTTCCGGGAAGACTAATTGGAAAAAAAGACACAGGCGGAAACGCGGAAATACTTATTCTTAACTACGCCAAAGGCTATAACAAAAGAAAAGATGACAATACTTTTGTATATGAGTGCCTGATAAAAACTTCAAAACGCGCAAGACAGGGCACAACTATTTTTTTCGATCAGGGATTGAAAGCTGAAGTAATAAACTCTCGCAATGGGCTTTATTCGGTAAAATTTACCTGCAAAGGCGATTTTGAAGAATTTCTTTACCGGATTGGCAAGGTTCCCCTTCCCCCTTACATAAGACGAGATAAAGATAATATCGCCTGCAATGACAAAAAATCCTATCAAACAGTTTACGCCTCTCAAAAAGGCGCTATTGCAGCACCTACAGCAGGATTGCATTTTACGGAAGAACTCATTGAAAAACTGAAATTAAAAAATATCAAGATAGTTGAAATTACCCTGCACGTGGGATATGGTACTTTTTCGCCTGTAAGAGTTTCAGATATAAGGGATCACAGAATCCATTCTGAATGGTGTACAATCCCTGAAAAAAGCGCTGAAATTATAAATAACGCAAAAGCAAACGGAAGCCGGATCATAGCCGTTGGAACGACTTGCGTTCGCTCATTGGAATATCTATCTGATACTAATGGGGAAATTATAAGCAACAGCTCAAACTGTGATCTGTTTATATATCCTGGTTACAGGTTCAAAGTTATAGATGCAATGATTACAAATTTTCATTTGCCAAAGTCGACACTTCTGATGCTTGTATCAGCTTTTGCGGGCCGCAAAAATATTCTTAATGCTTACAGGGAAGCGGTTAAAGAAAGGTACAGGTTTTTCAGCTATGGAGATGCGATGTTTATTGGATAGTAGTAGCCGTTCACGGCTTGAAACTTGAAATTTGGAAGAACAGTACAAAAGCATGAAGGCCAAATTTCTAATTTCTAATTTCTAATTTCGACGTTCCGTGAACGCTTACGATTTTTAGTAAACCCTGAACCTTTGAACCCTGAACCCGTGAACGATTATAGATATGACCAATTTCAATGTAGTTGCAAAATGCAAAAAAACAAAGGCAAGGGCGGGATTGCTTCATACTCGTCATGGTATTGTTGAAACTCCTGTTTTTATGCCGGTTGGGACCCTTGCGACAGTAAAGTCATTGTCCCCTGAAGAACTTCTGGAAGCCGGAGCTCAAATAATCCTTGGCAACACGTACCATCTGTATTTAAGGCCTGGATGTGAAGTGATAAATTTGTTTTCCGGCCTTCACGAATTTACAAACTGGCACAGGCCGATTCTGACCGACAGTGGCGGATTCCAGGTTTTTTCGCTTGCAAAGCTTACAAAAATAAATGAGGAGGGCGTTACTTTTCAGTCCCACATCGATGGATCAAAGCATTTACTGACCCCTGAAAAGGCTGTTGAAATTCAGATCTGCCTTAACTCAGATATAATGATGTGCCTGGACAATTGTATTGCCTATCCATCAAGCAAAAATGAAGCAAAAGTCTCAGTAGAACTAACTTCAGCATGGGCAAAAAGATGCAAAAAAGTTTGGAATGAAAACAATGGCGCTCAAAATTTACTGTTCGGAATAATTCAAGGGGGTATGTTCAAGGATCTTCGCAAAATTTCTGCTGAAGAGATGGTGGAAATCGGTTTCAACGGCTATGCAGTCGGTGGATTGAGTGTCGGGGAACCTAAAGATATAATGTTTGATATTGCAGAGTTTACACTCCCTGTCCTGCCGGATACAAAGCCAAAATATGTAATGGGAACAGGAACGCCTGAAGATCTAGTTGAGCTTGTTTCTCTTGGCGCAGATATGTTTGACTGTGTTATCCCGACAAGAAACGCCAGAAACGGCCAGATGTTCACAAAATCCGGCACAATAAATATCAGCAATTCACGTTTCAGGCATGACACCGATCCTGTGGAAGAAGGATGCACATGTTATACCTGCCGTAATTACTCAAGAGCCTATTTACGCCACCTGTACATGGCAAAAGAGCTGCTTTCTTATCGTTTGAATACAATTCATAATATTCATTATTATACAAGCCTCATGAAAAAAATACGGGAAGCAATATTAAAGGATGAGTTTGCAACTTTTAGAAAAAATTTCTATATTGCCTAAGTTCACCACAGAATAACACGGAGTTTCACTGAAAATTGCAAACAATGAGTAAATGAGAAGATTGTTTTGATAATTCAGTGTAATTCCGTGAAAATCCGTGACAAGCTACTATGAAAATAATAATTAAGGAGAATAATATAATGATAAAAGAAAAAGTTTTGGAAATTATGGAAAAAATAAGGCCTTCGCTGCAGTCACATGGAGGAGATGCGGAACTTGTTGATGTGGTTGACGGCGTGGTTAAATTGCGATTGAAAGGCGCCTGTTCAGGATGCCCGATGTCGCAAATGACAATTAAAGACGGAATCGAAAAAATTATGAAAAAGGCACTCCCGGAAATCAAGTCTGTTGAATCCGTGGACTGACGGTTATTATGACTATTGCAAAAAAAATTGAGGCAACGCTGTCCGAATCTTCATGGATACGCAAAATGTTTGAAGAAGGAGCGCGCCTCAGGGCAGAGCATGGCGCAGCCAATGTATATGACTTCAGCCTTGGCAATCCAAACCTTAAGCCTCCGAAAAATTTCAGAGATAGCCTGATAGATGCCGCCAACTCCGCTGTGAAGGGGAATCACGCTTATATGCCCAACGTTGGTTTTCCTTATGTTCGCAAATCGGTGGCCGCCTATGTTTCAGTGGAACAGCAGGCAGAGGTTTCTGAAAAAGAAATAATAATGACCTGCGGCGCAGCAGGGGCTCTTAATGTTATTCTTAAAACAATATTAGATCCCGGCGATGAGGTTATTACTCCCTCTCCTTATTTTGTTGAATACAAGTTTTATGCTGATAACCATGGCGGAATATTAAAGACAGTACCTACAAAGCCTGATTTCAGTCTGGATATAACTGCAATTTCATCTGCCATTAATAATAAAACAAAAGCAGTGCTCATAAATTCTCCGAACAATCCGACAGGGCAAATATACAGCAAAGAAAGTCTAATTGAACTTGGGGCTGTATTAAATGACAAAGGGAAAAAATCAGGCAGAACTATTTATCTTATTTCCGATGAGCCATACCGCAAAATCGTCTATGACGGAGTTAAAGTCCCAAGTATATTTAACTGCTATAGAGAAAGCATAATTGCCACTTCTTATTCCAAGGATATCTCCATACCCGGTGAGCGCATAGGATATATTGCAGTTAATCCTGAGGCTGCATTTAAAGAAAATCTCATTAATGGAATGGCTCTGGCCAATAGAATTCTTGGATTTGTTAACGCTCCTGCTCTTATGCAGCGGATAATAGCTTCAATACAGGGAGCAAGCGTTGATATATCTGAATATCAAAGAAAAAGAGATATTCTATGTAATAACCTTGCGGAATGCGGTTACGAATTTGTCAGGCCATCCGGAGCCTTTTATCTCTTCCCGAAATCTCCTGTCCCTGACGACGTAAAATTTGTGAAAGCTCTGCAGGATGAATTGATTCTTGTAGTGCCGGGCAGCGGTTTTGGCTGCCCTGGTCATTTTAGGATAGCTTTTTGTGTGGATGATGATATTATTATAAACTCGATTCCAGGGTTCAAGAGGGCAAAGGAAATATAATAATGGGCATAGTGGAAGATAAGATAAAAGATCTAAAGGACAGGGAGGCAAAGGTCCTGGGAATGGGCGGCGAAAAAATGGTTGCAAAACAGCGCGAAAAAGGAAAGCTGACCGCCCGTGAACGATTAAACCTTTTATTTGATACAGGAACATTTCGGGAAATCGATATGTTCGTAAAACACCGGTGCGTAAATTTCGGCATGGAAAAAACCGAAATTCCATCAGATGGAGTTGTAACCGGCCACGGCCTTGTTGAAGGCAGGCCTGTATTCGCATTTTCCCAGGATTTTACCTCCAGAGCCGGCACGCTCGGCGAAATGCACGCAAAAAAAATCTGCAAAGTTATGGATCTTGCATTAAAGGCCGGAGTACCTTTTGTCGGCATAAATGATTCCGGTGGAGCAAGGATACAGGAAGGAGTTGATGCGCTTTCCGGTTTTGGAGAGATCTTTTTCCGCAACTCTGCATGCTCCGGAGTTATTCCACAAATCTCAGCAATAATGGGACCGACCGCAGGTGGAGCAGTCTATTCACCAGCCATGACCGACTGGATATTCATGGTTAAAAAAAGCAGCTACATGTTTATTACCGGCCCGGAAGTTATCAAGGCTGTAACAGGAGAACAAATTTCCTTTGAAGACCTCGGAGGAGCCATGACGCACAATGAAAAAAGCGGTGTGGCCCACTTTGCCTGTGAAAACGATGAAGATGCTGTAAACCGGATAAAAAGGCTCCTGTCATATCTGCCTTCAAACAATATGGAAGATCCGCCCGACATTGATCCGGAAGATGATCCAAAGCGCATAGAGCCGGCACTGGATACAATCATTCCGGATAACCCAAGTCAGTCTTATGATATGAAGGATGTGATACGTTCAATTGTTGACAAGGGAGAATTTTTTGAGCCTCATGAGTTCTTTGCCTCCAATATAATCGTATGTTTTGCCAGACTTAATGGAAAAAGTATAGGCATCATCGCAAATCAGCCCATGGTTCTTGCCGGATGCCTGGAGATTAATGCATCTGACAAAGCCACACGTTTTATCCGCTTCTGCGATTCTTTTAATATTCCTATTCTTACAATCGCTGATGTCCCGGGTTATATGCCTGGAAGCCGGCAGGAATGGGGAGGAATTATTCGTCACGGCGCAAAGCTCCTCTGGTGCTATTCAGAGGCAACCGTGCCGAAAATACTTCTAATCACCAGAAAAGACTACGGTGGCGCCTATATTGCAATGTCATCTAAACATCTTGGGGCAGACATGGCTTTTGCCTGGCCAAGTGCGCAAATTGCGGTAATGGGAGCAGAAGGTGCCGCCAATATAATACACAGAAAAGAAATTAAAGGGAGTGATGATCCTGCTGCAAAGCGAAAAGAAAAAATAAAAGAATACGAAGAACTTTTTTCAAATCCTTATTGTGCGGCAAGCAGGGGCTATATTGACGCTGTTATTGTTCCGAGCGAAACAAGGCCCCGCCTGATCGAGGCTCTGGAGATAATGTGCAGCAAAAAGGAGTTCAGACCACCTAAAAAACATGGTAATATTCCTATGTAGCGGGTGACCGAAGACCTCATCTTTTTGATTAATCGGTTTAAACCACTACCTTTGGTAGTGGAAAGTTAAAAAGGTTTTACCGTTGTAGTAATTGTTCAGTATGATTGTACCTCCCTGGAAGGATGCAAAATAGGAGGTACATTATGAAAGAACGTGAATTTAACAAGTTTTCGCATACAATTTATGAATGTATTTATCATGTAGTGTTTTGCCCGAAATATCGCAAAATGATTTTGCAAGATGATATAGCGGAGTATATTAAAGGAGAACAGACTTTGCCGATGTGTCAAAGATTACAACATGAATCTTACTGAGTTGACGGCATTGGTACGCGCGTATTGTCTTTATCGTTCTGTAGAAATTTCAAAAGGGAGGTTTGACATGAAAAAGAACAAACCTTTATTTTATGAAATGCGAGTGCTTTCCATTCTTGTTGCTGCGCTGTTGATGGGATGTTCAACATATCAGTATCGGAACGTATTGGTCCTCTTCCTGATCTTCAAAGAGCATTGAGTTCATTGGGGCTATTAGTTACTGACGTTGCATTAGTTTTCAACTACTACAAATGAGTCCGGCTAACAAGGCTCTCCTCGTGCATAGATAAATCCGAATCGTTATAATAAAACAAAGAGTCTTTGAAAGCAGAAATATCAAAAAAACTGAAGAAAATTTTGGAGGCCAAATAGAAAATTATTTGGAGAGATAAAAATGTTACAACAAACGCAGGAAAAAATATTTTCAAGCCTTAAAATTTCAAAAGACCAACTACTGAACGAGATATCAGTACTTTTGGTTAAACAGCAATTATCAGAATATTTAATGGAAATTGAATATCTAGAAAATAAGTATAATAAGAAATTTGAAAAATTTGATCATGATTTTAGAAATAAGAAAGCCTCGTATGAAATGGAAAATGACTGGATGAAATGGAAATTTGCGGTTGAAAGCCGAAATTATTGGCAAAATATTCTGAAATAAAAAACTTATGATACTCGATATTATTGAAAAATATTCAGAAGTTATACTAACTTATGATATTCAAAATTTTAAGATTGTTGGTTCATCTTATCATTTATCATGTAATATCAAGATGAAGAATAAATCTCAGCTTTTTGTCAAAGATTATCTTTTTTTGGATGGCTATAGAAAGTACTCATTTCATTGGCAAGACGAGAATGGCAATTGTATTTTTCGATGGGACAATGCGCCTCACCATCAAGATGTTGTTACTTTTCTGTATCATAAACATATTGGAAAGGAAGAGAATATTAAAGAATCACAACCTATGAAATTAGAAATTGTTATGGAATATATCAGCAGTCAGATTCGAAAAATGACGTACAAATAAGCAACGAAACCGCTTGACAATCAGGTTCAGTGGTAAGATTTTGCCAGAACATGAGTTTCCGTTCAGGCGCTATTTATCACGGAGGTTAAATGTGGATGAAAATAATAAGAAGTTAGTAGCTGCAACATCGGCAGTATTAAAATATATACAACAACAAGAAGAAGAAATATATACGCAGCCATGTCCGGCAGCCGCTCACGCCCCTTCAGTTAAACTCAGGCTGTGGGGCCTGAGTGGCAGACAGGCACAAATGCAGATGCGCAACCTTATGCAGATGAAAGCCTTTCATGGATCAAAATTTCTATAAAGTAAAAAAGTGTAACAGCTTAGCCACTGAGGCTCAAAGGCACAAAGAAGAGAGCAAAAAATATATTATAATCTTGGTGTGTTAGTGTCTTTGTGGCTGTCCTATTACTCAAAGTTTTAAATAAAGAGGAGTTCTTTAAATATGAGCGATCATAATCAAGTAAAAATTACAAAAATGGATTTCAGCGGAGAGAGGCCAAAAGCGGAAAATCCTCTTAAGATACAGGATCTGACCTTTCGCGACGGCCAGCAGTCATTATTCGCCACCAGGGGACGAACCGAAGACATGATTCCTATTGCCGAAATGATGGATCAGGTCGGGTTCTGGGCTCTTGAAACCTGGGGCGGGGCAACATTTGATGCCATGCACAGATTTTTAAACGAAGACCCCTGGGAAAGGATAAGAACTTTAAAAAGATATATCAAAAAAACCCGCTTTTCCATGCTTCTTAGAGGGCAGAATTTAGTTGGATACAGAAATTATGCAGATGATGTTGCCAAAGCCTTTGTTGAAAGAGCCGCACATAACGGTATTGATATATTCAGGACATTTGACGCATTAAATGATTACCGGAATTTTGAAACGGTTTTCCCTGTTATCAAGGAATGCGGGAAACATTTTCAGGGCTGTATCTGCTATTCACTGACAGAAAGACGGATGGGCGGAGAGGTCTATAACCTCGAATATTACGTAAAAAAGGCAAAAGAGCTTGAAGCAATGGAGGCAAATAGTATCTGTATTAAGGATATGGCCGGCTTGATGGCCCCTTATGATGCTTATGTCCTTGTTAAAGCGCTTAAGGAAGCTGTATCTGTTCCTATTCATCTTCACAGCCATTTTACTTCAGGTATGTCCTCTATGACTCATTTAAAAGCGGTAGAAGCTGGTGTGGATATACTTGGCACATGCATGTCTCCATATGGATTCCGCAGCTCACATCCCGCACTCGGGCCTCTTGTTATGACGCTTATGGGAACAAACAGAGATACCGGCTTTGACATCAAACTTCTATCATCCATTAATGAAGTGCTTGAAAAGGAAATTCTCCCCAAATACCGATATTTACTGGATGATACCAAAGTTTCAATTATTGATACAAATGTTCTTGTACATCAAATTCCGGGAGGCATGCTCTCTAATCTGGTAAACCAGTTAAGAGAAATGGATGCTCTCGACAAGTTGGATAAAGTATATGCGGAGCTCCCCAAAGTCAGAGAAGATCTTGGACAGGTTCCCCTTGTTACTCCCATGAGCCAGATTGTTGCCACACAGGCAATTAACAATATCCTGTTTGATGATGAAAAAGAGCGTTACAAAATGATAACAGCACAAGTAAAAGACTTATGCTATGGTCTTTATGGAAAAACACCCGTACCAATTAACCCCAAAATTCAGAAAAAAGCTTTAAAAGACCATCCAAGGGGAGAAAAGCCCATTACTTGCAGGCCTGCAGAGGTTATAGAACCCGAACTTGATAAAGCCAAAGAAGATGTAAAGGGTCTGGCAGTAGATTTGGAAGATGTTCTTATTTATGCGCTTTACCCTGTTACCGGAAAAAGATTTCTTAAATGGAAATATGGCAAGGAAGAACCTCCGGAAGATGTAAGGCCTAGAACTTTGGAAGATGCCAAGGCTGAACAGGAACTTATTAAAAAGGCCAGAGCAGGAAAGCTTGTTGAAAAGAAAGAAAAAGTTGTTCCTTCAAAAGGCAATAACTTAAGAAAATTTAATGTATTTGTAGATGATGAATACTTTGAAGTTGGAGTGGAAGAAGTAGGAGGTTCACCAATAGTAAGCTATGTTCAACAGGCACAAAGCCAGATACCTGCTCAACAACCTGTAACAGTTGCTCCATCGCCCCAGGTTTTACCCGCAGCTCCACAACCACAGGTTCCTGCTGCACCTGTAGAGCAGCCGGCAGTACCTGCAAAATCTACAACTACAGCATCCAAAAAGGCGGAAAGCGATAGCGAAGGGACACCGCTTAAAGCTCCTATGCCGGGCATAATTGTAAGTTACAAAAAGCAGGTGGGCGATTCCGTGAATACTGGAGAGACAGTTGTAATTCTTGAAGCCATGAAAATGGAAAACGCCCTGCCGTCTCCTGCGGGCGGAACAATAAAATCCATCAATTTTGCCGGCGGCGACACAGTTGCCAGAAATGACGTCCTCTGTGTTATTGGTTAATTTTGATGAAAATTCACGAATATCAGGCAAAAGAATTATTCAAAAAATACAAGATTTCTATTCCTGATGGAGGCATTGCCCTTACCCCTGATGAAGCCAAAAAAATCGCCTGCAAAATAGGCGACTTCCCAATTGTCATTAAAGGACAGATTCATGCAGGAGGACGGGGCAAAGGAGAAGGCATAAAGCTTGCAAAAACAATGGAAGAAGTTGAGAGCATAGCAAAAAGAATTTTAGGCATGCTCTTAATCACTCACCAGACTGGCCCCGAAGGTAAGATAGTAAAAAAGGTGCTGGTTGAAAAGAGCCTGAAAATTGAAAAAGAGCTTTATCTGAGCATCATTCCGGACAGAGCAACCGCAAAGATAGTTATAATTGCAAGCAAAGCCGGTGGAATGGATATTGAAGAAGTCGCTGCAAAGCAGCCTGAAAAAATCGTTAAAATCGAAATCAATCCCCTTTTAGGCATCCAGCCATTTCACTGCCGTCAGGCCGCCTTTGGCCTGGAACTCCCGCCCTCTTTGACCAGGCAGTTTACTTTGACATTAATAAATCTTTACAGGTTTTTTGTTGATTATGACTGCACTTTGGTAGAAATAAATCCCCTTGCAATAACAGCAGATGAAAATATAGTGGCGCTTGATGCGAAAATCAACTTTGATGATAATGCCCTGTTTCGCCACAAGGACATACTCGAATACAGAGATCTTGATGAAGAAGACCCCCTTGAAGTTGAGGCATCCAAATTCAATCTCAATTACATTAAACTGAACGGAAATGTCGGAAATATGGTTAATGGTGCAGGACTGGCAATGGCAACCATGGATTTAATTAAACTTTATGGCGCTGAACCCGCAAATTTTCTAGATGTAGGCGGCACTGCTAATGCGGAAACGGTGGAAAACGGATTTCGGATTATACTTAGCGATAAAAATGTTAAAGCAGGTCTGATAAACATTTTTGGCGGAATTCTTCGCTGTGATCTGCTGGCAAAAGGGGTTGTGCAGGCTGCCAACAAGGCGGGGATAAAAATCCCTGTGGTAATTCGCATGGAAGGAACAAATGTTGAAGAAGGCCGCAGGATCCTTTCTGAATCAGGCCTTAATTTTACCATTGCATCAGATTTGAAAGAAGCAGCTCAGAAGGTTACACGGCTTGTCAAATAAATTCATCAATTCTAATTATGGCATCTTCTCGTTCCCATGCTCCAGCGTGGGAATGCATACGGAAAATAAGTAATTGAGCATATTCGTTGACAAAAATACACGATTACTGGTTCAGGGAATAACAGGAAAAGAAGGCCGGTTTCATACTAATAAATGCATTGCCTATGGTACAAATGTAGTGGCAGGGGTAACCCCGGGCAAGGGCGGCCAAAAAGTGGACGATGTGCCTGTGTTTAATACCATCAAAGAAGCCATGGAAAATACAGGCGCTAACTGCAGCATGATTTTTGTCCCGGCGGCTTTTGCCGTGGATGCTATTCTGGAAGCTGTAGATGCCGGAGTCGAGTTGATTGTTGCTATAACAGAAGGCATCCCTGTCATGGACATGATCAAAGTCAAAAATTATATGAAAAACACAAAATCCTGCCTTATCGGCCCCAACTGCCCCGGAATAATCACACCAGGTCAATGCAGGGTCGGCATCATGCCCGGTCATATACACAAACAAGGCGGCCCAATAGGTGTTGTATCCCGCTCTGGAACCCTAACTTATGAAGTAGTAAATCAGCTAAGTCTGCATAAAATCGGTCAAACCACCTGTATAGGAATTGGCGGAGATCCCATAAATGGAACAAACTTTATAGACTGCCTTGATGCTTTTGAAAAAGATCCCGACACCGAGGGAATCGTTATGGTCGGGGAAATTGGCGGCAGCG
The DNA here is from genome assembly GCA_030262895.1 of Deltaproteobacteria bacterium. Lineage (GTDB taxonomy): Bacteria > Desulfobacterota > Desulfobacteria > Desulfobacterales > ETH-SRB1 > B13-G4. The sequence goes on from JAJSZW010000037.1 coordinate 19,063, forward strand.
CAGAAGAAGAAGCAGTCGGATTTATTAAAAAGCATGTGACAAAAAAAGTGGTCGGATTTATTGCTGGTTTAACTGCGCCGCCGGAAAGACGAATGGGACATGGTGGCGCAATTATCAGCGGCAGTTGTGGTACGGCTCAAGCAAAGGTTGCAGCAATGAAAGAAAGCGGTATTTATGTCTGCGAAGATCTTGGTTCGTTTGGAAAAATGTGCGCTGAAGTATTTTAATACATAAATTGGAGAAGGGAAAGGTGAGTGAATATAAGACAATAAATGAAAAGAAAGCTGATTGGGAAGAATCAACTCTAAAGAAAGTTCTTGATCGATTTCCCGAGCAGCAGGAAGAGTTTGTTACCGGTTCCGGTCATCCGGTGGAACGATTATATCTTCCCTCAGGGATATCCGAAGAGGAGTATATTGAGAAAATCGGATTTCCCGGCGACTATCCCTATACCCGCGGGGTACAGCCCACGATGTACCGGGGACGTTTCTGGACCATGAGACAGTATGCCGGATTCGGGACTGCCGAAGAATCAAACCAGCGATATAAATATTTGTTGGAACAGGGGCAGACAGGCCTTTCCATTGCATTTGATCTTCCTACCCAAATCGGATACGACTCCGATGACTCAATGAGCGAAGGAGAGGTTGGAAAGGTTGGTGTTGCTATCGACAGCCTCAAGGATATGGAGATTCTCTTTGAAGGGATCCCACTGGATAAAGTTTCAACCTCCATGACTATCAATGCCCCGGCCGCGGTACTTCTTGCCATGTACATTGCGGTCGCTGAAAAGCAGGGTGTCACCAGAGATAAACTCCGGGGAACAATCCAGAACGATATTTTAAAAGAGTACATCGCCAGGGGAACCTACATTTTCCCCCCTGCGCCTTCTATGAGGCTCATCAACAATATTTTCGAGTTCTGTTCAAAAGAGGTACCGAAATGGAATACCATTTCTATTTCCGGATACCACATCCGGGAAGCGGGATCTACAGCGGTCCAGGAAATTGCCTTTACCATTGCCGATGGAATTGAGTATGTCCGGAACGCCATTGGTGTCGGCCTCGATGTTGATTCTTTCGCCGGAAGGCTTTCATTCTTTTTCAACGCCCATAATGATCTCCTTGAAGAGGTCGCAAAGTACCGCGCGGCGAGAAGGATCTGGGCCAGGGTCATGAAGGAAAAATTCAACGCCAAAAAAGAAAAGTCGATGATGATGAGATTCCATACCCAGACTGGAGGATCAACCCTCACCGCTCAGCAACCGGATAATAATATTGTCAGAGTCACTATCCAGACCCTCGCGGCAGTCCTTGGAGGGACTCAGAGTCTCCATACCAATTCGCGGGATGAGGCACTTGCTCTTCCTTCCCAGGAATCGGTGATGATCGCCCTACGGACCCAGCAGATTGCAGCCAACGAATCGGGAGTAACAAGCACCATTGATCCCCTGGCCGGGTCCTATTACATTGAAGCTCTCACCGACCGCATAGCTTCCGAAGCCTGGGACTATATTGAGAAAATTGAAACCATGGGGGGGATGGTAAAAGCGATCGAAAAGGGATATGCACAGAAAGAGATCCAGGATTCCGCTTATCGGTATCAACGCGATGTTGAAGATGGAAGCAGGATCGTTGTGGGTGTAAACAAGTTCACTGTTGAAGAGGAACCACCGAAAGGGCTCCTGAAGGTTGATCCTTCCCTCCGGACAGTGCAGGTTGAGAAACTCGCCATGGTGAAAGGGGAGCGGGACAATATAGCGGTTACCGCAAGCCTTAAAGCGCTGAAGAAGGGAGCAGAAAGTGAGGATGAGAACCTCATGCCCCTCATCCTTGACGCGGTAAAGAAGTACGCAACCCTGGGTGAAATCTCCGGCATCCTACGGGAGGTCTTTGGAGAATTTCAGGAATCCATAGTTTTATAATCGGAAGATGAAGAGATATGGCGAAAATGGTACGTATACTTGTTGCAAAACCGGGCCTCGATGGTCATGACCGTGGAGCGAAATATATTGCCCGAGCCCTGAAAGACGCTGGCTATGAAGTGATCTATACCGGCATCAGGCAGACCCCTGAATCAATTGTCGTGACAGCTATTCAGGAAGATGTTGATTTTGTTGGTTTAAGCCTGCTTTCCGGCGCCCATAATGAGCTTTTCCCAAAGGTCGTTGAACTGCTTCGGGAAAAAGATGCTTCGGATATTATTGTGTTCGGCGGCGGCGTGATCCCAACGGAAGATATCCCTTTTTTAAAAGAGAAGGGTATTGAAGCGGTTTTTACACAGGGGACCCCGATAAAAGAGATTACCGATTTTATTGAAAAGCGGTTGGAAAAATAATAAGCGTAATGGACCTCGTTGATAAGGTACAATCGGGAAGTATCCGGGGAATTGCCCGGACTATTTCCCTGATCGAAAATAACTCTCCTCAAAAAGAAGATATCATCGATGAGTTGTATCCCCATACCGGCAACGCGATGGTCTGGGGGATTACCGGCCCCCCCGGAGCGGGGAAAAGCACCCTTGTTGATTGTCTCATAAAACGGGAAAGAAAACAGGGAAGGAGGGTCGCGGTGATCGCGATAGATCCCAGCTCCCCTTACTCCGGCGGCGCCATCCTTGGAGACAGAACGCGGATGCAGAAACACTCAACAGATGAGGGGGTTTATATCCGCTCGATGGCTTCCCGCGGACACTTGGGCGGCGTTTCCGTCGCCACCGGGGACGCTGTAAAAATTCTCGACGCCGCGGGATATGACACAATCATTATTGAAACCATCGGTGTCGGACAGACCGAAGTGGAGATCATTGAACTTTGTGATATTGTGTTGCTTGTCCTTGTACCTGGAATGGGTGATGAGATCCAGGCAATGAAAGCAGGGGTCATGGAAGTCGGAGATATCTTCGTCATCAACAAGAAAGACCGTGACGGGGCTGACCGTTTAAAAACCGAAGTTGAGTATGTTCTGGGTATTAAAAACGCTTTGACCGGGGAGGAACCAAATCCTGTGCTCCTCGCTTCTTCAAAACTCGACGAAGGGATAGATGAACTTGTTGAAGCAATCCATGATTATCTGAAAAAAGCTCAGACAACCGGAAGATTTGAAGAAAAACGGAGAGACAGGTTAGAAAAAGAGGTCTATAAGATATTTTCTTCAAAGGTCCATGAACTTCTCAACATCCATCTTGATATTGAAAACAACATAGGAGAATGGATCTCCTCAATCTTGAACGGTGAAACAGCTCCATATAAATTGATTAACAGCAAACTTAATCGTTTTGTGAAGGAAAACCGGATAATATGATTAAACAGATTAACCACATAGGGATCGCGGTAAGCTCCCTCGAAAATCACATTCCCTTTTACCGGGACATCCTCGGACTCACAGCCCTTGGCACCGAAGAGGTCCCGGAGCACAAAGTAAAGGTCGCCATGTTTCAAGTTGGGGAAGTCAAGATTGAACTTCTTGAACCAACCTCCGGAGAGAGCCCCATCGCGAAATTTATCGAGAAAAAAGGGGAAGGGATACATCATATCGCGTATGAGACCGACGGCATCATCAAAGAAATCGAAGGTTTTCAGGGCAAGGAGATCCGGATGATCGATGAAACCCCCCGGGACGGAGTCCACGGTACAAAAATCGCGTTTATCCATCCAAAATCATCGGGGAAGGTATTGACTGAGATCTGCCAATCCAGTCACTAATAGGGATAATCCTGGGAAGTAAGGAAAACGATGGAAAAAGATTTATACAGCCATAATGAAGTCTTTGATGAAATCAGACAGTCGCCATTTACTGTTAAAGAAGCTGCCGAATATCTTGAGGTGGCTGAGATTACCTTAAGGAGATGGATTAAAGCAGGAAAAATAAGATTCAAAAGGGTGGGGAGAAACATTCTGTTTGATCCAGACGAGCTTAAAACTTCTAAAAAGAACAAGCAGGCACTGAAGAGTTGATCCGGCCCCCTGTGGCTGCAGAAGTACTTTTCTTCTTTAAACAGGGTGTTCATGTGGCGAAATACTTCAGGGCATCAAAACTCCTCCTGAATGCGCTTTGTATAAAAAAATCTGCATGCCCATTAATCCGGTCGGCCCGTGCATGGTTTCAAGTGAAGGGACCTGCGCCGCTTATTATCGATATGATGGTTCATAAGCACGGTTTTCCCTTTGGATTCCATTTTCGGAATACGCAATAATGCGCAACTAATGAATAAAATATGTTGCGCTATCTTGTTCAATATCGTATATTTAAATTAAACGATTTTGTAACTACTCAGGTTGGTTAGGCTGAAGGCTGAAGACTTTTAGGGAAAAGACTCCCAGAAGCCAATATTTTCTTAAAGCGTCCGGAAATTTTGTCCTAAACATAGAGAATAACGCACAGGAATCATCTGTTTCCTTCAGCCTATAGCCTTCAGTCTAAACACCTGAGATGAAGGATTCGCGTGCTCTCTTTTACCCCAAGCCAAAAAATAGAAAACAGACTGAAAATTCTCCAGGGGTTACTCGCTGAAACATATAAAGACCTGGAGGCGTTAACTCCTGATGAGACAAAATATATTCATCGTTGTGCCTTTATCAGTAATATCGGAGCTTCAACCAGAATAGAAAACGCTGTTCTAACAGACCAGGAAATCGAATGGGTCGATAACACTTTGAATAACCATGGCATGGCAACCGCTTTTGAGGAGAAGAAATCTTTTATTCTGGACAAGCTTTCAAAGGATAGAGAACGAAGTGTTGAAGAGGTAGTTGGTTGCCGACAAGTGCTGACAACTGTTTATTTACAAGCCGATGAACTTTTCCCTCTATCAGAAGTTACTATTCGTGGACTTCATCATGATTTACTCCGGTACTATCCTAAAGCATCAAGTTATGCAGGAGGATACAAGACAGCACCGAACAGAGTTGTCTCTATCAATCACGAAACCGGAGAGGAACGTGTGGTATTAGACCCCTCTCCTCCCGGCATTATAACGGAGACTGCCATGGCAGAGCTGATCAACTGGTATAATACCGCAATCCAGAACTACCCGTGGGCCATATTAGTTGCAACAGAATTTGTATTTCGTTTTCTGGCCATCCACCCATTCCAGGATGGGAATGGGCGACTGGGACGCGCTCTTTTTATTTTAGCTTTATTCCACTCCGGCGATAAATATCTGAGAAGTGTTACTCCTTACATTGCTACTGATCGTCACATTGAGCAAAACCATACACTTTATTATTCAATCCTTCACCAATGTTCGGAAGGCGAGTTTAAAGCAGACCCCACACAATACAAATTAGAGCCCTTAGCCCGGTTTTTCATCAATATTCTGGAATCTTCTTTAGCCGATATTGAGATTTATCGTAAGCGGTATAACAACCTGCAAAAGCTTTCAGAGTCGGCGTTGACTGTTTTGAACTGTTTTAGATCCAGCCCTGAAAAACGTCTGAAGGTTAGTGATATCGTAGAAAAGACAGGCATCCCTCGCCGGACTATACAATATGCTCTTAAGACACTTACAAAACAAGAATTACTCCGGATACTGGGACGGGGTGCTGGAAGCCGCTATCAACTTGTGTTTTGAAATAATAAGGACAAGTAAAGAATCTTGATGCATCGAGAAAACGGCCGGTGCATGCAGTACATTTTGACAAAGGCGAATTTTTAAAGAGGTTAAACTCATGAGTACAAAATCAACGATAGAATGGACAGAACAGACCTGGAATCCTGCAACCGGCTGCACAAAGGTGTCGCCGGGATGCCTGAACTGCTAAGCAGAGGCCATGACGCGCCGTTTAAAGGGAATAGGCGCCAAAGGTTATGTCGAGATTCATAAGGATAAGGAGATCGGCGCAACCGAAATACCGGTCCACATTGTAACGCTGGATGGTTTGGATCCCCTCCTCTATGCAGCGAAAAAGGCAATAGGCCCTCTCCAGTTAACTGAAGATGAAGCCGGAACAACGGCCCGACAGGCATATAAAAACAATCCCCGTTTGACATCTTTTGAGATCGGGCAGGCAATCGGTCGTTCAAGGCAGGCAGTGGACGCGTATATCGCCGATCTCAGGGCAGCAACCCAGATGGAACTGGATCTCAAGATATTTCGCATGAACCGGCTTGAGATTCCACAAAAGAGGATTGCGAAGAGGTTAGGGCAAGCAAGAGAAACGATTCGTAATCATTTGGCCAAAATGCCAGAATTGGCAAATCAGCCAAAAGCTAATTTATCGAGAGGTTTTACAGTTGCCCAGGTTGCTGAAAAGCATGGCTGGACAGAGCCGATGGTATGGTCGCTGGCTTTGGAAGGTAAAGATGATCACGTACGATTCAAGGCGCTTAACTGGGGACTGGGGACTGCGGACATGGGACCTGTGGAACTGGAATGATTGTGATAAACGTTTCGGAGATAATTGGCCCGGTCGAATCCCGGCCCAAATGATTGCACACATCCTGTATTATTTTTCAGATCAGAACGATCTGGTGTTTGATCCCATGGCAGGCGGTGGAGTGGTGGCTGACACCTGTCTCGCGTTTAACCGGAAATGCTGGAGCTTTGACATGGACGATCGGCCGGATACACGACCGGAAATTGAACCCTGTTTCTGGGATATCACCAATTTAAAATGGCCGATAAAAGGTAAAACCAAACCGGATCTGATTATTTTTGATCCAAAACACCCCTGCCAAAAATGAGACCCGGATGAATTCGATTTTAATCAATGATTACCTCTGGATTCTAAATCAAAGCGGCTGGCAGGAAACCCATATTTTTCAGGCACCACTCTCCTCAGAGCGTTTTAAGGCAAATGTAGTATCTGCCATGCAAAAGAAAAAAATAATCGGTGTAACCAGCAGATACGTCATCATTTCAAAGAAAAAAAAGGTTTAACCAAATCAAGATTAAAGGAAGTATATTATGCGATTGATCGAATGGGAAGTGGCTGAGGATGGCTATGAAGAGCAGATTATTATCCCAAAGGAAAAAAGGGAGCTTGCTGCCGAAGAGGGTATTAGCACAGAAAACAAGCAGAAAGTGACCGTCCGGATAATGAATCTAAAAACAGGAGAATCCTACATTGGTCGGTTGGCCATTACCGGAAATCATCAAATCTATTTACCAACAGAAATACAAAAGATGTTAAAGGATTCAGGGACAGTCCGAATCCAGATTCTGGGCGGGTGAAAAAAGTAGGCGGAATAGCCGGCAGAAGAACGGGAGCATCAACAACATTTCGATATTTTGTTTTACTTTGTTTTGCTTAGTATAAATAATCACATAGCATACATCAACAGGATATGAAACGCATGAAATCATGGGCGTCCCACTGGACATGCGTCCCACTGGACATGACGCCAGGTATACGCCATGACCTATTCTTGCCGGCAGAGGCAATAAGATACCCTTTTTCAATTAGAACATGGAGGATACTGTGGATGCCTGCCGATCCTTTTAAACCAAAATGACCGCATATCTCGCGTATCGTAGGCGTGATACCGAGTTTTTCCTGATATGAACGGATATAATACTTCCGCCTGCCTTTGAGTGAGCTCCAAAATATAACCCCCTATGAGAACAGCATATCTCCCGGACTTTTGACACCCTTACCTCCACGATTAAGGACGTGGGTATAAATCATAGTAGTACTGACATCCTTGTGGCCCAGCAACTCCTGAACAGTTCGGATATCATAGCCAGATTCCAGCAGATGCGTTGCGAAACTGTGTCTCAACGAATGACAACTGCCTGCTTTGGTAATCTCTGCATTTCGGATTGCCGTTTTTATTGCACGCTGGATAACGGTCTCAGAAATATGATGCCTTCGTTCTATACCTGTCCTTGGGTCAACAGATCTACGGGAAGCAGGAAATACATACTGCCAGGCCCAACTACGATTTGCATTCTTGTATTTCCTTTCCAGAGCATACGGCATGTACACAGCTCCAAATCCCTCTTTAAGATCCCGACCGTGGAGTAATTTGACTTTTTCAAGGTGCAGCTTGAGATTATCAGCGATGATGTTGGGCAGCATTGTTACCCTGTCCACATTTCCTTTGCCGTTACGAATAATCACCTGCTTGTAATCGAAATCAACATCCTTTACCCTTAACCGCATACATTCCATTATTCGGAGACCGGCGCCATAAAGAAGATGCCCCATCAACCAGTTGTTACCTTCCAGTTGAATAAGAATACTTTTCATTTCCTTTGTAGTGAAAACCACCGGCAGCCTGGATGGCCTCTTGGCCCTGATGAGATTTTCAAACTCACCTAAATCTCTCTGAATTACTTCTCTGTAAAGGAAAACAATAGCACTTAAGGCCTGATTTTGCGTGGATGCTGCAACTCTTCTTTTTACCGCGAGATAGGTCAGGAAGTCGCTGATCTCATTTTCACCCATCTCGGCAGGATGTCGTTTGCCATGATAAAAGATAAATTTCCTTATCCATTCGATATAAGCCTGCTCTGTTCGAATACTATAGTGTTTGCAACGAATTCTGTTTCGAACCTGGTCCAATAGCTTCGGTTGTCTCGTGTCTGATCTATAAAATGCTTTTCTTTCCTCATAATGCTTTGCTTTTGCACGAGATTTCAATGAATTTTTCACGATTCAGCATTTCCCCTTGTTGTCTTCCGAATAATAATTTCGTTGACTTTATCTCACATGAAAGTTAAAAATAGTAACCATTTTGGGCGAAAATTCACTTTATATGATCATTTGTTCATGCACTGATATAATACTAAAAGCAAAATTTTTATCAAGCAAAAAAGTCGTCTAATCCACAAATAGATCGTTTTATACGACCAAACAGCCGTATAAAACAATTTCGTACGTAGATTAGCCGTAATATAAGACGACTATTCGGCAGTCTACTATATGTTCGGCGGAATAAGGATTCACAGGAACCAAACAAAATAACAATTAGGGAAAAGGGGGAGTTAAAAATGAGGGAAAAAGTGGTAGCAGGACTGGCAACCGGGTTGTTTATCTTTGCACCGGTTGGGAGGATTATGAATTCATTGAAAAGTTTTTTTTGTTTTTTCCATGCAAGAACCAGCGTATTTGTCTTTGTTTGCCTTATGATCTTTATGTTTGGGCCTACGCCAGTGTATGCTGATAGTTTAATAAACGACGGTGTAATTTCCGCGATGATCGATTTTCCGGAAGACGAGGATAGCTACACTTTCACAGCCAATATTGGAGAAACTGTCCAGATCAGAATGGTGGACACCAGCGCGACCGCTTTTGCTCCGTCCTTGCAGTTGTACTCTCCTTCTGGAGGTAGAATAAATTTGGGTACTCCAACTTGGGACGGCTCAGTCGCAGCAATACAATATACCGCAGCCTATACAGGAACCTACACGGTATTGGCGTCAGACTTCAACAAGGTCAACACGGGTAGCTACGATCTCTACTTTGCTTATATGCCAGGAGCTAACGAGCACGGAGAATTAGTCAACGATGGAGTACATCAGGAACAGATTGATCTTGGAGATTTGGACACATATACCTTTACCGCGAACTCTGGTGACAATATTCAGATCAGAATGGTGGACACCAGCGCGACCGCTTTTGCTCCGTCCTTGCAGTTGTACTCTCCTTCTGGAGGTAGAATAAATTTGGGTACTCCAAC
>JAJSZW010000037.1:28785-30346 GCA_030262895.1 Deltaproteobacteria bacterium
TTGGGACGGCTCAGTCGCAGCAATACAATATACCGCAGCCTATACAGGAACCTACACGGTATTGGCGTCAGACTTCAATAAGGTCAACACTGGAACATATGATATCTACTTCGGCAAGATGCCTGGGGCAAACGAATTGGGATTGCTCTACAACAATGAGACACTTATGGAAGTCATCGATCTGGGGGACATTGACACTTATACATTTATCGCCAATGTCGGTGAAACCTTTGATATACAGGTCACCGATATCAGTGAAAGCGGCGACCTCTTCCCCAGGATCGAATTATATGGCCCATCCGGAGGCAATTCTCTCAAGTACAATAAAGGTGAAGATATCGCCTCCATTGTCCACACATCCACTGAAATCGGGATATATACGGTGTTGGTGAGGGATGCGGGTAACAGCTATTATGCAACAGGAGAATACGAAATCAGCTGTGTCACCGACGGGGACAATGATATCGATGGTGAGGATCTTTCCCAATTTGCCATTGACTACAGCAATGGAACTTATCCATACGCCGACGTTAACGATGACGGAACCATCGATGACGATGATATTGTCCGATTCGCCCGAGAGTTTGGGAGACCCTGATAGATAAAGGGATAAGGTCATTATTGGTTTTGGGTTGGTTTTTGGGGGCGGGCCACGCTAGGCAACCGAGCCCGTGAGATTTTATATGCAAAAAATGGTCTGTTTTTGACAGCAAAATAGACAGCATTCAACTTGATCAGCATGATCGCCGAACGAATAAGGATAGATTGTGTGAGCGAAGCGAACCACAATCTAACGAATAAGGATAGATTGTGTGAGCGAAGCGAACCACAATCTTATCCGGTTGTTGGACAAGCCCGGTGTGTCTGCATATTCTGTATATAAGGAAATATCTTTTTTTGAACTGGGGGTAGGAAGTGCTTTTTCAAAAAATGCACTTTTTTCAAGGCGAGGGAGTGCCTTAACCTATAAATAGGCTACAAAAATTTGACTATTTCATAAAAGTTTTTTCCTCCTGTTTTGAATGAATTGCAAGCCCTTGCCATCAAAAAGAGTTATCCTGGTTTCCATGCAGTTAGACGGAATCCCAGAATAACCATGGGTGACTTACAGCAGGGACATTTAAAAACAGGTCTCGGACGCTGTTTAATCACTTCAATAACAACATGCAAAATCAATTGCACCAGAGACAGCAGCTTTTTTGCATTACCATGAAGAAACCCATAGTCCCTGACTCTCCGAAATCCTTTGGGTAGAACATGTTGTAAGATGAGGTGCAAAAAATCCTCCCCTTTGAGGGTACGATATAGTGTATTGCCGGTTTTGCTTTCAATATACTTAAAAGTTACCTGGCCATTTTGATTGGATACAATATTTTTTTCACTGATAACACCCCGGTATAAATATCGGGATAAGTATTTCAGTGCGCTTATCCCTTTGCCCACACGAGTGCAGTCAACTACCCATTCTTTAGGAACTCTTTTGGGGATGGAAAATCCAGCTTCATTTAAAGCCGTCAAAAAACGGGCCCGAAAAACCTTAGCCATGGCTTTTTTATTGAAT
>JAJSZW010000038.1 GCA_030262895.1 Deltaproteobacteria bacterium
CACAACTTGTGGGAAAAATCGAAACGCATGCAAATCGTCCACAAGTTGTGGACGATTTGCAAAAAAATGATTTTTCACCTGTAATATCCACTATTTTTCAGATTCCATGGGGGCATAATAGAGAGATTATCACCAAGTGTAAAACAGCCGAAGAAGCGTTGTTTTATGCCGATCACACGATAGAACATAACTGGTCAAGGGCAGTACTGGTTCATCAAATTGAGTCCGGGCTAATCCATCGGGAGGGCAAGGCTTTAAGCAATTTCAAAGCCAAACTTCCGCAGCCTCAGTCCGATTTGGCGAATCAGACACTGAAAGATCCTTATTGCTTTGATTTTTTGAATTTCACCCGCAAGCATAATGAAAAAGAGTTGGAAGATGGACTTACAGAACATCTTACCCGCTTCCTTCTGGAGTTGGGAACTGGATTTTCATTTATTGGCAGACAATATCGGCTGGAAATAGGTGGTGACGAGTTTTTTATCGACCTGCTCTTCTACCATGTGAAACTGCATTGTTATGTGGTAGTGGAATTGAAAACCACCAAATTCAAACCGGAGTTTACCGGTCAACTCAGTTTTTATATATCAGCTGTTGATGGTGAAATAAAAACCTGGATTGATAATCCCACCATAGGAATCCTTATTTGTAAATCCAAAAACAATACAGTCGTTGAATATGCCCTGAATAGAGTGGATTCGCCCATTGGCGTCAGTGAATACACTATTACAAAAAATCTGCCTGATGAATTTAAGTCCTCACTCCCAACTATTGAAGAGATTGAGGCGGAGCTTGAGGAGGTGGGGGATGAGTAATTTGGAATTACGAATTGGGAATTACAAATTTGACATTGGAGCTGCTCAGAAAGGGGTGGAGTAGTGGATATGTGGAAGAGAGTAAAGCTATATGATTTTCTTGAGCAGAGAAAAGAGCAAGTATTAATTGAATCAGATATAGAATATTCTCTTGTAACTATTTCAAATAGAGGGGAAGTTAAGCTAAGGGAAAAAAAGAAAGGTGGTCTTATTAATGCACAAAAGGGCTATTGCATAAAAGCTGGTGATTTCATTTATTCACGCTTGGCTGTTCATACAGGTGCTTTTTAATGGATCGGAGATGTATTTTTCACCCTCCGTCCCCGTTCCTTATTACTCACTTCAGGAACTTGCCACTACCGGAGGTATTCGCTAATGGAAACAGCCAGAGCATATGAAGAGGTTGTAAATTTTATTGCTACACAGACAGCTCGCAACTCATTGATATCCTTTCATCCCTCAGAACAAGCAAAAGAACGGGTGATGGAATTGATTCAGAAAGAAAAGGAAAGTGGAATGGTACAGAATGACATATATCAGTGCAGAAATTCGCAGATTGGTTGCGGAACGACTTCTTGAATGAGAAGCTCTCGTCTCTATCGGGGCATATCCAGCCCCAAGCCCAACAAAACAAAAACATTAATGGCACGGTACATGGCCAACAAGGCGGCAGGTACTTTCATGATAACTCCTTAAGAGGCTTGAAAACACAGCCTTTCCAGGTTCAAAATTTTGCTGGTGCCGGCAACTGTTGTACCGTAAAGATATAGTGGCTTCTGGTATTCCTCTGAGAGAGAAATCAATTGAGACAGGCTGTCATTTACTACTGTTGAGCCTGTCGCCAAAATAACATCACAGGTTTTAAAAAGCTCTTTCGCCATTTTCCTGCCATCCCAGATAAGCACCCCATATTTTATTTTATTAATATTGTCTTTATCCAGGTCTGTTACCTTGACGTTTTGGGCAGCTAAGTTTTTAGAAAAATTATCTATTATAGCCGGCTGGAATCCAACAATTCCAATCTTGACATCAGCACTGTATTTATCGATGATTGTCCTTGCTATCTCCCCGGCGCATAATTCAGGTTCCTTATTTTTGCAGTGAATAGTCTTGTCGGCTGCGTCCACGTATCGCATTACAGCGTTGAGCGTAGCAATAAAAAGGGATCGCTCATTGTTATCTGTTAATTTTAATTCAAGTATTTTTTTGAGCTTACCCTTGAAATTTCCCGGGGCATCTGTGAATGCCTGTCCCAGGGCATTCTTGAAATCCGCCTGGACTAAGAATTCCTTGCCTTGAAGTAAAGGGAAATCCTTTCTTTCCGTTTCACCTATGGCTTCTTCGGGTGTCAGTATCTTAGCTGTAATGTTGACCTCACTTTCCAAGAGACCATTTTCTTCGGCTAAATCAGTTAATGCATTTTTTAGTTTTTCATACATGGTTTTTCCCCGGCTATGGAATACGTTACTTTGGAATGGAATATCCTTAATAGGTCCCTCATAGATTACCGGTTCAACCCCCATTCCTCTCAATTTGGCCGCCGGTGTGTCGCCTATTTTTGTAATATAGATTCTGGTGCAGTCTTTTAACAGGGCTGCTATCCGACCAAATCTTTCCGGATCAAAAGGATGCTCCGGGTCGCCCACAGAATACGTCTCGGTGGGCCGTTCTTCCACAAATGTCATTATATCGTTACATTCGTAAATCAGAAACCGTTTGGCCATGCCAAAGTGGTCGTTTACGTTTGTGCCGTCCGTTGAAACTATAGCTATTCTTAAGCCTGCCATTTTTAACTCCTTTCTTGCTTTTTACGAAGGCAAATCAACTGCGTTGTCGATCATTTTGTACTTCCAATGCATCTAATACGGAGTACATTACCTGATTGATATTTGTAAAACGCTGATTATCTGACAATATTTCACTTTCAGTTTGGACATATTGAGATTTGTCCAGTTCCTCTCGGCAGTTGTTTATAAGTGCACTTGCTGACTGTAATGTTGTTTCAAGGTGAAATTGAAAACCTACTACACGATTGTTCATTATAAAACCTTGATTCCGGCACGCTTCACTTGCAGCTATTGCCTTTGCTCCTTGTGGTATATCGAAGGTATCACCATGCCAATGAAATACTTCCATTTGATCAGGAATTACTTCTGACAGAACTGTGTCATCTACTTCAGGTGATCGACTAATATTAAACCAGCCTATTTCCCGATGCCTATTCCGACATACCTTTGCCCCTTGTGCGTCCGCAATGAGTTGTGCGCCAAGGCATATACCAAGAACAATTTTATTGGATTCAATTGCTTCTTTTATGAAAAGCTTTTCAGCGTTTAACCACGGGTATTTTACTTCATCATAGATACCCATTGGTCCACCCATGACTATTAGCCAGTCAATCTCTTTTACCAAGGGCAATTGTTGGCCTTTGTATAAATGTGTAGCCGTTAATTCATGTCCCTTTTTCCTCAATATCGGCTCAATACTACTCAAGTCTTCAAAAGGTACGTGTTGTAAGTAGTGAATTCTCATTTGCTTACCTTTCTAGCTCAATAGATACTTTTCAGCAGCGCCGCCATCTTCCAGAGCATCCAGAATTTCATCAATTATATCTTCACTTTCAACATTTCCATACCAGAAATTTTCCGGATAAATAACCATTAAAGGCCCGTTGTCGCACTGTTTCATGCAGCCTGTGCTTGTCAACAGGGCATCCATTCCCCTGTCGAGTATTTCGTTTTCTATGTAAGGTATGATATCTGTGGACCCTTTTTTGTTACACTTACCCTTAATTTCCCCGGATGCCCTGAAACTTGAACATACAAAAATATGATGTTTCGGTTTTTCCATTATGTTTCCTCCATTTTCAGACCTCGTTAAAATGTATCGTTATATACCTTGCAAGTCCTTTATTCGTAATGAAGTGTACGAAAATTGGACACATGGTCTGAGGTTATATGGTTCACGGTTCAAAGGTTCACGGTTTCCGCCTAATACGAATTGGAGAAAAATGAAGGTTCTGATATTTTCAGGGAACCATGGGAATCCGAAAAAACCAAACAAAGATCGCGAAGCGATTAACCTTGAACCTTGAACCCTGAACCTTGAACCCATGTTACATACACCCCATGCCGGCTCCTGAACACTTCCTGTTGCATGCATCCACATCTCGTTTTATCATATAATTCATGCTGTGGCCTTCAAAAACCGCCTCCACAGCCTCTTCTATCAACCCGTCGAGCTCAAGAATATCTATTTTTTTTGATAAAACCTGCCTCGGGTTATTACCTGTGCCGTTCGTAAGAAGTGCGCGGCAGTCATGTAAGATTTCGGCAAGATCCTCCCATCGCTTCATGCCTTTGCCAGGCTCAGGAGTTTTTCGGGATTCGATAAATGTCACGCTCCCGTTTTCTTTTCCATAGATAAAAAGCTCGCGCGCCTTTCCGAGTTTTTGGTTCACAAGCGA
This sequence comes from Deltaproteobacteria bacterium, assembly GCA_030262895.1. Taxonomy (GTDB): domain Bacteria; phylum Desulfobacterota; class Desulfobacteria; order Desulfobacterales; family ETH-SRB1; genus B13-G4. The sequence goes on from JAJSZW010000038.1 coordinate 4,282, forward strand.
GCCTTCCAGGCTTGCAACCGCAACATACGGGCGGATCTCATCATAGATTTCCGGCATCTCGGAACATTCCTTGAGTTTTTCCATTATTTCCTTGTTATTCTCCCTGCCCAGGATTCCCACGGCATCGGCCCGGCACCTTACGCAGTGATACATCTGAGGGATATATCGAGCCGCTTTTTTTCTGATCTTTTTCACGGTCTCTTTAGAAGGCTCCGGCAGATGGGCAAAGGTCGAACCCGCGTTAGGATAAAATGGTATGCAGTTTAAGATATCAACACCAAGCTCGGACATTTTCTTTGCAACATCTTCGATATGATCTTCATTTATTCCAGGTAGTATTATCGTATTTACTTTTGTGGTGATACCGCTTTCCTTTAGTTTTTTTATAGCTTCTATCTGCTTTTCAAAGAGAATGTTTATTCCGGACTCAGGACTTAAAACCCTTTTTTTGTAACGTATAAAAGAATAGATTTGGGCGCCTATTTCCGGATCGACTGCGTTTAAGGTAACGGTTACATGGCTCACATTAATCTCCGCCAGTTCTTCGATATACGGAGCAAGGCCGAGACCGTTTGTGGCAAGGCATAGTATGATTTCCGGGTATTTTTTTCTGACAAGGCGCAATGTCTCCATGGTCTCTTCAGGATTTGCAAAAGGATCTCCAGGGCCCGCAATCCCTACAACTGATATGTTTTTTGTTTTTTCAAAAATAAAGTCAAGATAGGACATTGCCTGTCTCGGAGTCAGAACTGCGCTTGTTACGCCCGGTCTGCTTTCATTTACACAGTCGTATTTTCTGTCGCAGTATTTGCATTGAATATTGCACCTGGGAGCTACCGGAAGATGTACCCTTCCGTAGGCGCCTCTTATTTTAGCGTTAAAACAGGGATGGTTTGACAGGTCCATTGTTATCTCCTTTATTATTTAGGTGTTTAGGTATTTAGGTTGAAGGCTGAAGGCTGAAGGCTGAAGGCTGAAGGTTGAAGTATATCTTGCGATATCGGATTTTCTGCCCCTAACAGCCTTCCGGCTTCAGTCTATTTGCCTTTATTTTTTACATGTATGTATATCCGACAGGTGAAGTGTCCTGCCTTGTTGCTATAATTGTATTTGATATAATATCAAAGAGCTGCTGTGCGCCCCTGTAACCTACATGGATAATCCTTGCGCCGCCGAGCCTGTCATGGATGGGAAACCCCACCCTGATCAAAGGCTTTTTCATCTCCCGCGCAATTCTGTATCCCTTGCTGTTTCCTATAAAAAAATCAGGATCGATTTTTTTTGCCTCCTCGTTGATTTCTACAAAATCAGCACCCTCGATTATCCTGATTCCGATATTTTCCGCATCGGGTATGATATCCAGGATTTTTTGTTTTAACAGTCCGCTTTCCCCGCCTGAAGCGCAGATAATCGGGATTATACCGACTTCCGACAAGAATGAGGCGAGCCCGGTGACAAGGTCTTCTTCGCCGTAAACAACGGCCCGGGCATCAAAAACGTATTTATGTCCGTCCGCATAGGAGTCTATGAGCCTTCCTCTTTCCTGAATATACTTTTCCGGCACAGGTCTGCCGGTAATGATTGAAAGTGCATTAAAGAAAGCATCTGTTTCATTAACACCGATGGGAAGACCCAAACTGTAACAGGGCACCTGGAATCTATCTGTCAGCAACTTGCCGGCGCTTTCCTCTTCGGCCAATATTCTTCCGAACTCTATGCTTGCAGCAGCGTCCCCCATGGAAGCGATCTTTTCTATTTTTGTTCCGCCTTCCGGTATCTCCTGATATTCCATCCATAAGGGGCCGTCTAAGGTGTCTGAATAATCGGGGAGCATCGCATAGTCTGTCGAAAAATCGGATACTATCTCTTTGAGATGCCGTAAATCAGCAGGTGACAACATCCCGGAAAAGATATTTATTTGTTTTGTACTAATCTTTTTTTTCACGGCTATGGAATCTACAACAGCCCTCACCGCGCCGTGGAACCCGTCTATGTGGGTTCCCGAAAAACTTGGTGTTGATACGGAAACTATCTCGGGAAAATTCTCATCGAATTTTTCTTTGTTATACCCTTTGAGGATCATAGGCACGTCTTCTCCTATGGTTTCACTCAGGCAAGTTGTAGCTATGCCTATGAGTTTGGGATTGTACTGCTTGATTATGTTTTCTACAGCGAGTTTTAAATTTGCGCCCCCTCCGAATACGGCTGTTTCTTCAGTAAAATTTGAGCATGCAATATCTACAGGTTCATTAAAATGGCTGATCAAATATCTTCTGATATAAGTAGAACAACCTTGTGAACCGTGAAGCAGTGGAATCGATCTTTCGATCCCCCTGAAAACAAAGGATGCTCCAAGAGGGCTGCACAGTTTGCATGCATTGCTTGTGGCCTTGTATTCGATTTTTTCCTGAGTTTTCATTTCATTATCTCCGTGTCATGTTTTTTAAAACATACAGGTTTTGAAGGTTGAAGGTAGAAGGCTGAAGGAAAAACTCCTCACCCTTTCACCCTTCAGCCTTCAGCCTAAAAGCCTTCAGCGCCGTTGGCTAATTTACAAAAAAGAATCCTTTGCAGGGGCAAATTTCCAGACCGGACTTGTCACTGAGGAATAGACCTCTTTTGCGAGATTGATCATTCCGCTGTAACCAGCTAAAGAAATTTTTCTTTCATGGTTATGATCACAGAATGCAATCCCCAGCTTGTATGCGATAGGCCTTTCCTTTACCCCTCCCACGAATAGATCGGCGCCTTTTTCGATGCAGTATTTTGAAAGCTCAAGCGGATTAGCATCGTCTAATATCACGGTGCCCTCGTCGCACATGTCCCTCAAGACTGCATAATCATCTTTATTGCCGGTCTGAGAACCGGCAAGGACAACATCAATACCAAGAGATCTCAATGCTTTTATCATGGAAAAGGCTTTAAAGGCGCCTCCCACGTATATGGCCGCTTTTTTTCCTGAAAGGGCTTTTTTATATCTCAAAAGATCAGGATAGATCGCATCTATCTCATTTCGCACAATCTCTTTTGTTTTTTTCATGATTCCCAGGTTATCCTTAAAATGCGCGGCAACATCATAAAGGGCCTTTGACATGTCCTCGATTCCGAAATATGAAACACGGATATATGGAATACCGTATTTTTCCTCCATTATTTGAGCAAGTCTCAATATAGAACCCGAGCATTGAACCACATTCAACGAAGCCCCGTGGGAACGCTTTATATTTTCTACCCTCCCGTCACCGGTAAAGACCGCAACAACTTCGATGCCCATGTTTTCGTAATACTCTTTAATAGTCCATGCCTCTCCGGCTATATTGAATTCACCCATTATATTAATGGCGTATTTTCCTATATCCTCAACAGATCCTGTGCCGACCAGCATGGATAAGGATTCACAGGCGGCTTTGTATCCGTCCTTTTTAGTTCCCTTGAATCCTTCAGAATGGACCGGAAGAACCGGAATCCCCTTTTCTTCAGTTACACGTTTGCAAACAGAATCAACATCATCTCCGATAATACCTATGATGCAGGTGCAATAAACAAAGGCTGCATTGGGACGATAAGTATCTATAAGCTGTACAAGCGAAGCGTATAATTTTTTCTCACCCCCGAAGATAATATCCCTCTCCCTGAGATCGGTTGAAAAACTCATCCTGTGCAGCTCCGGCCCTGAGGAAAGCGCTCCTCTTATATCCCAGGTATATGAAGCGCATCCTATGGGCCCGTGTATCAGGTGAAGAGCGTCGGCAATAGGGTACAAGACCACCCTGGAACCGCAGAAAACACATGCTCTCTGGCTGACAGAACCGGCGAGGCTCTTTGTATCGCAGGTAAGATCAAAGACTCCTTCGCCTTTGTGATATATCTGTTTTTTTCTTTCCTTTAAAATCGGTATATTAGTCATGTCTTCCCCACTTCTGGCACATGTTTTTTAAGTCTACATAGTGTTTGAACGAAACCCCCCTGCTACATGATTTGTTGGGTTTCGCTCATTGAAACCATATTTTGGTAATTGCATGATATTCGTAGGTTGGGTTGAGGCACGAAACCCAACATAACTGATTAGGCTCAACCCAACCTACCAAAAACCGGATTTTTCGTTCAGACACTACATCACCAGATCAAATTCTATTTCAGAAGAATCTCTGTCTATACGGTTCATCAGAGCGTCGAGTATTTTTTCCAGGAAACGCATCGCCCCGCGGTAGCACACCATCGGAAAATAACTGTGGCCTATCCTGTCTAAAATAGGAAAACCGTATCGTATAAAAGGGATATCCTCATCTCTCGCTATGTACTTTACATAGGTATTCCCTATAAGAAGATCCACAGGCTCGTTCTTGACCCATTGATGAAAAAGATACATATCTCCCCCGCTTTTTACGTTTACATCATGGGGCATTTCTTCTGTAAGGCTCAGTATTTTTTTTTCGAACTTTTTGTCCTTTGTTCCTGTAAGTATATGGATCGGCATCATATCTATAGAAACGAGGAACTCGGTTAATGCGATAAGCTGATCAGGGTCGCCCACAAGCGCCACTTTTTTGTGATAAAAATACGCCTGCATATCGGTTACTATATCTATAAGCTGTCCCCTTTCGATGTTTATGGACTCGGGAACATTGACGCCTGCCATTTTTCTTAATGTATCCACAAACCTGTCTGTTGCCTTGATCCCGATAGGAAGATCAAGAACTTTACAGGGCACCTTGCACTTTGAATCCAAAGCCCTGGCGGCCGGTCCTGAGGCCAGCTCGCCGAGGGCGACGGTTCCGCTGCTGCTTCCTGTGCTTATTAATTCATCGATGGTAACACCGCCTTTGGGGTACATTTCGAATTTTCCGGTCTGAGGACTGTTTAAGACATTGTCCGTATCCGGAAACATGATGAAATCTATACCAAGTTCTCCTGCGATCCTTTTAATTTCTTTCATATCGGACGGTTCCACCCATCCTGGAATTATATTTATCCGATTTTCTTTATGACCGTTTTGCTTTGCAAAATAATCGACCATAGCCTTTGTCATGTTCGCAAAACCTGTAACATGGGTGCCCACATAGCTCGGAGTGTTTGCATGCAAAACATATTTTCCTTCCGGAATCTTCCCGTCTGTCTTTGCTTTTCCGAATATCTGCGGGACATCGTCACCGATTGTTTCTGATAAGCATGTGGTATGAACGGCAATGACATCAGGATTATAGATTGTAAATATATTGTCCATCGCCTGCAAGAGATTCGCCTGGCCTCCGAACACTGATGCGCCTTCGGTAAAAGAGCTTGTTGCAGCCATTACGGGCTCTTTATAATGCCTGGTCAGTGTGCTTCTGTGATATGCATAACACCCCTGGGAGCCGTGGCTGTGTGGAAGACAGCCGTGAATTCCCAGGGACGCATACATGGCTCCTATGGGCTGGCAGGTCTTTGCAGGATTAACGGTCAAAGATTTTCGTTCAACGATTTCTTTTGATGTATGTCTTAGTAACATTTGGGAATTCCTTTTTTTAGTTTTGTAAACGTTCGCTATGGGTAAAAAGGTTGAAAACACTCTGCACGTAAGCGTTTACCAGTGCTATAGATGTGCGTGATCAGGGTGATTGACTATAGTAATTTCTATGTCGGTCACCCTGAGCGTGTGCAGATGCAGTGCTGGTGAACGCTTACTTTATTCATATGTATACCTGGCGGCTAGTTCCGGGCTCTTTTCCCAGGGCGCCTTGATATGATCCCAGACCTTGCTGTTTACCATCCGGTCTATTTCGTGGTAAAAGTTAATGGCGCCCCTGTAACCTGCATAAGGCCCGCCGTTATCATAACTGTGGAGTTGTTTCATAGGAATGCCGTGTTTCTGTACACTATATTTTTCCTTTATGCCTGCACAGAATACTGCCGGCTTGTAGGTTTCAAGCAGCCTTTCAGTTTCGTACTGGCTTATGTCGTCTATGACTATGGTTCCGCTTGGCATGTCGGTCATCATTCCTTCATAGTCCCTGAGTTTTATGCTGTTTCTCTCCAGGGCTTCGAGTTCTTCGATGCTTATTCTCGGGTTGTATCTTTCAGGGTCTTTTTCAACATCGAGCTCTTGTATATTTCTGCTGTCTGCATCTACTTTCAAATTCGGCAGAACCTGCCTTCCCTCGTAATCATCCCTGTGCGCGAACTCGTAACCTGCGCAAAAGGGTATCATCCCCATCTCCCTGAACATCTCCTGGTAATGATGTGCCCGTGATCCTCCCACAAACATCATGGCAAGTTTTCCTTCGAGCCTCGGCCTCACCTCTGCCTGGGCCTTTTCAACTGCCGGCATCTCTTCTGCAATTACTTCTTCTACACGGTCTATGAGTTTCTGTTCTCCGTAATACTCTGCAATTTTTCTTAAGGATTGCGACATGGCTCCGGCGCTTAAGAAATTGATCTTAAACCAGGGGATCCCGTATTTTTTCTCCATCATTTCCGCCACATAGTTGATTGACCTGTGGCACATGATAAGGTTCAAATCGGCCGTGTGGGAGTTTGCAAAAAAATCGACGCTCGAGTTACCGCTGAACGTGGAAATTATAGTTATGCCGCACTTATTTAATATTCTCTCTATTTCAAAAGCGTCTCCGCCTATATTATACTCTCCCAGGAGATTGACCCTGTAATCACCATCCTTAACCGTATTGTCCAGGCCGATAACATGCTGGAAGAGTCCGTTGTTTGCCACATGGTGGCCTGCCGACTGGCTGACGCCCTTGTATCCCTCACAACTGAAACCGAAAATTGTAATCCCCAGTTTTTCTTCCATCTCCCTGGTGACCGCATGGACATCGTCTCCGATAAGACCCACCGGACATGTGGCGAATACGGAAATCATCTTTGGCTTGAATATATCGTAAGCCTCCTGGATTGCGGCTCTCAATTTTTTTTCACCGCCGAAAATTATTTCTTTGTCTTCCATATCCGTGGAGAAGCAGTAGTTCATGAAATTATGGCCGTCCGGTGTCGTGGAAGGATCGGTCTGGTTCCTCCTGGTAAGCCAGCTATAGAAACCACAGCCGATTGGACCATGAGTCAGGTTGATTATGTCCCTGGTCGGGCCCATCACAACGCCCTTGCAGCCCGCGTAGCAACAGCCCCGCTGGGAGATGATACCCGGTACTGTTCTCACATTAGCCTGTATTTCAGGATATTTTTCTTCTGTTTCTTTACGATTTACGATTATCTGTTTTGCTTTTTTCCTGGCAACCTTTGGCGGATATTTTGAAAGAATTTCCAGCTTCAGTGTTTCAGGGTCTATAAATTCATCAGGATCTAAAGAAACTTTTTCTTCATCGATTCTTTTTTTGCTCAACGCTTCCATTTTTATACCTCCGTCAGTCATCAATCGTAATATTTCCCTTTTCTCCGGTTCTGACTCTTACTGAATCTAACACAGGAACGACAAATATTTTGCCGTCGCCCGATTTGCCGGTCTGATTAACCTTTATTATGGTCTTAACGGTTTTTTCCACCATCTTATCCGGAACCACTATAAACACGATTCTCTTTGGAATTAAACGCTGGCTTTGGCCTAATTGAGAGATAGCCTCTTCATAACCTTTTTCCGCACCTTTCAAGAGTTTTAGATTGATAAGACCCTTTCCCCTGCCCAGACAGTCTCTTGCCGTAATGGAAGATATCCCGGCGTCGGCAAGGGCTATTTTTGTTTTGCTAATCATGTTCATGCGTATAACAGCCATTACCTCTTTCATATTTTCACCTCTGTACTTTCTCCGGAAGATATTTCTTTTATTCCCGAGCTTATCGTGTAAACTTCATCTACAGGTGTTACAAATATCTTTCCGTCCCCAAAAGCGCCTTTTTCCCCGGTTCTGGCGGCTTTTATTACGGTTTTTATGAGAATATCCTTATCCTCTTCGTTTACAACTGTAAGCAAAAGCTCTTTTGATATTTCATCGTATGTAATATCTCCGATTTTAATTCCTCTCTGCTTGCCCCTTCCCACAACAGACATTTTTGTAACCGCAGGAAATCCGGCATCCATTAAAGCTGCAAGCACATTATCCAATTTTTCAGGTCTTACTATTGATCTGATCATTATCATTTGAATTTTCCTTTTTGTTTAGAGATTTCCAACTCACTGAGATTGCTTTTTTTTAACTCAAAACTCAAAACCGTGTCTGAACGGGGTTTTCGTTCAGGCACTAATTATCCTGCTATGCCGTATTCTATCAGCAGCTTTTCCAAATCGTCCATCTCCATCGGAGCCGGGATAATAAATTTGTCATTCTCATTTATTTTTTTTGCAAGTGTCCTGTATTCATCGGCCTGCGGGTGCTTCGGTTCAAACTCAATGACTGTTTTTCTGTTTATCTCCGCCTTTTGAACCATGTTGTCCCGCGGAACAAAATGAATCATGTGTGATCCAAGCTTGTCTGCAAACGCTCCTATCATTTCCACTTCATTATCGACCTGACGGCTGTTGCAGATAAGACCTGCGAGCCGGATTCCCCCTGTTTCCGCAAATTTTAATATTCCCTTGCAAATATTGTTTGCCGCATACATGGCCATCATCTCTCCTGAAACAACGATGTAGATTTCTTTTGCCTTACCCTCTCTCATCGGCATGGCAAAGCCGCCGCAGACCACGTCGCCCAAAACGTCGTAAAAAACATAATCAAGATTTTCGTCTTCTCCAAACGCACCGAGTTGTTCGAGCAGGTTAATCGAAGTAATAATACCCCGGCCGGCACACCCTACCCCCGGCTCCGGCCCCCCCGATTCAGTACATAAAGTGCCACCGAAACCTGTTTTGCGAATATCTTCAAGGTCAACATCTTCGCCTTCTTCCCTCAGGGTGTCCAAAACCGTGTGCTGATTCAGCCCTCCAAGGAGCAGCCTGGTAGAATCGCCCTTTGGGTCGCAACCGACCACCATGATTTTTTTTCCCATCTCCGTAAGACCTGCCACAAGGTTTTGACAAGTAGTCGATTTCCCGATTCCGCCTTTTCCGTACATTGCAATTTTTCTCATTTCATGCCTCCTGTTATAAATAAAGTGAGTTTAAACTTTGTGTTTGTATGAAGTGTATTTCAAGATGCGTGCCAACTAGTTGCAGTAAATAAGATAACAGACCCAACTATCGAATATTATAGATTGAAACTAACGTTTTTAGCACCTGTTTCCTGGAAAGCATGTGTTGTGGTATTCTACAAAATGGTAGGCCATGAGTCCATTTTCGACAGAAATGTAGGAAAATGTAAAAGGGAATTGGTTGATGTTCGGATTTATTTTCTTTTCTTGAAGAGTCCGGCATAATATGTGTAAGATTTTTCTGTCCGATAGTTTTAACCGATTTGACCGATTGTGGGATGCATTCCGCCGATCGATAAGAATGCAAGGAGTAAAACAAAAATGAAAAAAGACAGGGTATCCATACTGGAAGATATCGGAAAGATAATAACGGAATCCGCCCGACCGCACAGGACGCTGGAAAAGATTGTCGAACTTGTTGCCGGTAAATTTAATATAGATGTATGTTCCGTATATCTTCTGGATACAGATAAGCTCTCTCTTGTACTACAGGCGACCGTCGGATTACGTAAAGAATCCATAGGCAGAGTTCGAATGAGCATTCATGAAGGACTTACCGGCCTTGTTTTAGAAAAAATGCAGCCGGTGTTTGTTGTAAATCCGGCTACACATCCCAGATACAATTTTTTCGAAAAAAGCGGTGAAGAGATCTATAGCACATATTTGGGTGTCCCTCTAGTCCACCTTCAGCATCCGCTCGGCGTGCTTGTTGTTCAAACCGTGCACGAAGATGCTGTCACAGAATCTGACATTGGCCTGTTTTCAACCATAGCCAGCCAAATTTCTACAACAGTAGCGTATACCGGTCTTCTTGATGACCTGAAAAAGGAGCGGCAGGACAGGCGAGATATAGAGGAAAAGCTTTTAGAAGAAGTAGAAATACACGCTGAAAAAACACCAAAAAAGGGAAAAAAGGGTCTGATCAGGGGCATGCCTGTGTCGCCTGGTTTTGCCGAAGGTTATGCTCACTATCTGGGAGAAAGTATTGGCTTTGACCAGATAGAATATGAGGAAACAGAGGATGTTTCATCTGAAATCAGCAGACTTGAAGCCGCATTTACACGTTCTCAGGAAGAAATTATAGCTCTTACAAAACACGTAAAAGATATGTCAGGGGAAGATGAAGCGATTATGGATGCACAGGTCATGGCGCTCCAGGACAGGTCATTTAAGAAGAAAATAATAGCGCATATTGAGGAAGGCTCTTGTGCCGAATATGCTTTGAAAAAGGCTGTCTTGAAATATGTAGAGTTTTTTTCCGGTATGGAGGATCCCTATTTAAGAGAGAGGGGGTCCGATATAGAAGATATAGGCAAGCGAGTGTTGAGAAAACTCCTTGGATATGAAGGACAGGAAAACAGGCAATTTGAAAGAGAAACAGTTGTTATTGCTTCTGATATTTCGCCTATAGACCTTATCGGCCTTAGACAGGACAACTTAAAAGGAATTGTCCTTTCCAGGGGCGGGAAGACATCTCATGCGGTGATCCTGGCCAAGTCGTTTGAGATACCGATGGTGATCGGTGTAAGGGACATGCTGGATACTGTAAAAGAAAACGATTTTTTAATCGTTGACGGGACATCAGGTCTTGTCTTCAGCAAACCTCCGCAGGTGATTATTGACGAATACGCCAGGTTAAAGGCAGAAAAGGCAAATAACTTTCAACGACTCGATGTTCTGAGAGACTTGGAGGCCAAGACAAAAGATGGTTATGAAATCAAGCTCGGCGCAAATATCGGACTCTTGTCGGATCTTGAACTGGTCAAAAAATACGGGGGCGACCATATAGGACTTTACAGAACTGAGTTTCCCTTTCTTGTCAGAAAGGAATTTCCATCGAAAAATGAGCAGTTTTTATTATATAAGAAAGTAGTAGAAGGTGCAGAAGGAAGGTCGGTGACTATCCGTACACTCGATGTCGGCGGGGATAAATTCTTATCTTATCTCGATTACCCTAAGGAACAGAATCCGTATCTTGGCTGGAGATCGATCAGGGTTTCTCTTGAGCTGGATGATATCTTCAGAACACAGATAAGAGCTATATTAAAAGCATCGGCTTTTGGGCACATCAAAATACTATTTCCCATGATAACATCGGCAGGGGAGGTCAGGAGAATTGTTTCACTTTTGGATGAAGAAAAGAGTTCTTTGGGAGAAAGAGGGATTCCGTTTGATACAACGATAAATATCGGCATAATGGTCGAAGTCCCGGGCACTGTTAAAATTCTGGATAGATTGCTTCATTATGTGGATTTCGTGAGTATCGGTACCAATGACCTTATTCAATATACTCTGGCTGTGGATAGAAACAACCAGAAGGTGGCAGAACTATATGACCCCTTACATCCTGCTGTGATTTCCACAATCCTCGATGTGGTAACGATATGTAAGAAAAACAACAAAGAAGTCAGTATCTGTGGGGAGGCAGCCTCCAATCCTCGTTGCGCCTATCTTTTTACAGCTTTTGAGACAGACAAACTTAGCATGAACCCTGCTTCTATTCCTGTTATAAAAGATTTAATAAGGAAAGTAAGATTGACTGATACAAAGAAAGCTTTAAACAATGTGTTATTAATGGAAGATTCCAGAGAGATTTCAAGCTATTTAGACAAACTCCTGCCATCAACCCAATAAAGGTCCCCCTTTTTACACTCGGGGCTGACACCAGACGCCCGCGACTATCGTCTCTTTCGGGGCCGTCTGCGACTTCCCTTCGACTCGTTCTTGAGCGGCAGGCGCGGCTCGCCGCCACCGGGGGGCAGGATAATCTTGTCCTCCGAAGCGACCCATACAAAACGTGACTGCGATTTACTCCCCTTGTAGGCGGGGACCCGGAAACGGCGCACATGGAAGCTGCAACTCATCAAGAGCTGCTCGAATTTCTTATTAGGCTCAGCCGACCACACAGCCAGACACCCCTGTTCGCGTAGTGCGCGGCGACAGGCCTGAATTCCTTCACGACCGTACAGACGGCGGTTCCCTGAATCGGTCATTGCGCTGGGACCATTATCGATATCCAGCAGGATTGCATCGAATTTGCTCCTGGAACGTAAGATAAGCTCGACGATATCGCCCGTCTTGAGGTCAACTCGTTCGTCTCCCAGCGGATGGCCGTTGAGTTCCCCGAGAAACTTACGATTCCATTCGACTACAGCACCCAACAGTTCACCCACCACCACTTGGGCGTGGGGGCTGAGCATATCGAGAGCCTGGTGCAGGGTATAGCCCATACCCAAGCCGCCGATGAGTATGCTGGGCGCCTTGCGACCAGCAAGATGCGCACAACCCAGCCGTGCCAGCTCCAGTTCCGACTCATGTTGGCGACTGTGCATCAAATCCTGACCGTTGATCTTGATCGAGAAATCACGGTCATGCTGATAAAGCACCATCTCGCCTCCGTCCGGGGTCCGGGCTGTATCTATTCTTATTCTCGGGTTCATGGTGGCATCCTAATGGCTTAAGCGGCCTTCCGGAGCATGCCTTCACGGGTTTTTACAACTTCCGCCCTTTCAATATACTCGTCGAAAGTCATGAGTTGATCGATGACGCCACCGGGGGTGATTTCGATAATCCGATTTGCCACGGTATTCACGAACTCGTGGTCATGGGAGGTAAAAAGAATCACATCCTGGAATTTGAGCAGGCTGTTATTTAATGACGTGATTGATTCCAGGTCGAGGTGGTTGGTGGGTTCATCCAGCATCAGGACATTGGATTCGGAAAGCATCATCCTTGAGAGCATGCAGCGAACTTTTTCCCCACCGGAGAGTACGCTGATCTTTTTAATGGCTTCTTCCCCGGAAAAGAGCATGCGTCCCAGGAAGGTCCTGGCAAAGCTCTCGCCCTCTGTTGGGGGAGCGAACTGCAGGAGCCATTCGATAAGGTTCCGGTCACCGTTGAAATAGGCGCTGTATTCTTTGGGAAAATAGGAGTGAGTAATGGTGGCTCCCCAATGGAAAGTTCCGCTGTCCGGTTCCATCTCCCCAGCCAGAATTTGGAAAAGGGTGGTCTTGGCCAGGCTGTTCCCGCCCATCAAGGCGATCTTATCCCCACCGTTTACAGTAAAACCGACGTTGTCCAGTACCTTTTCACCATTGATGGTCTTGGTGAGTCCGTCCACTTCCAGAATCACGTTACCACAGGGTCGTTCCGGCTTGAAGCAAATAAACGGGTATTTTCTTGACGATACCGGCATGTCCTCAATGGTGAGTTTTTCTAAAAGTTTCTTTCGGGAGGTGGCCTGCTTCGACTTGGAGGCGTTGGAGCTGAACCGCTGGATAAAAGCCTTCAGTTCATTGGCCCGGTCAGCGATTTTCTTATTTCCCTCCTGTTTCTGTTTCAGATTCAGTTGACTGGCCTGGTACCAGAAATCGTAGTTTCCCATGTACACCGAGATCTTGCCGAAATCAATGTCTGCAATGTGGGTGCAAACCTGGTTCATGAAATGACGGTCATGTGATACCACGATTACCGTGTTCTGGAACCTGTAGAGAAACTCCTCAAGCCAGGCAATGGACTTGATATCCAGGTTGTTGGTGGGCTCGTCCAGAAGCAGGACGTCCGGGTTTCCGAACAGGGCCTGGGCAAGGAGCACTCGCACCTTTTCCCCGCCCTCGAGTTCCTTCATCTTTTTCTGATGCATCTCTTCGGTAATTCCCAGATTGTTTAAGAGAACCGCCGCTTCAGACTCCGCCTCATAGCCGCTCATCTCTGCGAATTCAACCTCAAGCTCACCTGCTTTGATTCCGTCCTCTTCGGAAAAATCCGGTTTATCATAAAGAGCTTCCCTCTCCGTCATAATTTTGTACAGCTTTTCATGGCCCAATATTACAGTGTTTAAAACCGTCTCCTCGTCAAAGGCAAAGTGCTCCTGTTTTAAAACCGCGATTCTCTCCCTGGATCCCACGGAGACAGTTCCCGAGTCCGGTTCGATATCCCCGGAAAGAATTTTCAGAAATGTGGATTTTCCTGCTCCGTTGGCGCCGATGAGTCCGTAACAGTTGCCTGGTGCAAACTTTATATTAACGTCTTTGAACAGAACCCTCTTGCCGTAAGCGAGGGTAACATTGGTGGTGCAAATCATTGTTGTTTTGTTTCCTTTCGTTAAATATTAAAAACCACAGGAACGGATCCTGTGGCTCAAAAATTATAGGTATAGATTGCCATTTTTCCCAAGCAGGTTGAAGATTTAGAGGGATCAACCTGAAACAAACTGTTTGATAGAACTTATGGGAATGTTAAAAGGGATGTATCATTTAGTAAAAAATAATTTAAAAAGCAAGCCCATTTTGATATCTTGCCAGGAATAAACATATCAATAGCATCAAATGGATGCGACATAGAATAATTATAGCTACTTGGAGTCAGGTTCGTTTTTTCTGCCATAAAGAAAGGAGCACGGGCTCGTGAGTATGAAAATGTCCTGATCCGGCTGGAAGACACCGGCCTGATTTACAGGGCAAAAGCGGTTGAAACCGCTAAACATCCTCTTATGTATTATGCGGACATAAGTTGTTTTAAGGTATATGCCCTGGATGTTGGATTGTTGGGGGCCATGGCAGGCACACCTGTTGAGCTGTTGGTGCAGGGGAAACGACTTTTCAATGAGTATGAGGGAGCTGCGGCACGGTCCTGGCTGTCTGCTGGAAGCTGTTATTATGTGGCGTTTCCAATAAAATCTGATGCAAATGATTCTTTTAAGGGACCCACAATTGGCTCTAAATCAGATAAAGGAACTATGCTAACGGATAGGCTATTTTGTTCTGCCTGCTTCCTAAATACGTCCTCAGCAATAGAATTTTCCGTCAATATTAACTTTTCAGCCCATTGATTTTTAGCCTCCCACGCTTTTTTAAAAAGAGCTTCCACATCTTTTTCATGCGGGGCTTCATTTGTTACCCTTGATAATACATGCCCTAATACATAACAGCTAGCAGCATCCATAAGCACGTAAATATCGTAAGGCTCATCCTTTACAAACAAGAAGGCTTCATTGACCCTGACCACTATCCAAGCTTCATTAACACGAAATTGATCGGGAGTAAGCATATTAAAAATTCCTTTTCAAAAATTACTTTATATCTTGGCATTACTTATTTCGTTCCCGTTCCTTAATTAATTGTATTTACAGATTTTAGCAAATAATATATCTGTAAATGCTAAAAAAAGCAAGAAGGAGAGCGAAACATGTATGAAAATCAAGATGTTAATATCTTAGCCATCCCCTTCTTTCCAAGAGATTGCTTCGGTCATGCTTCCCTCGTAATGACATGAAAAGTGTAATTTGTAGGGTTTTTGTAAAGAAGCATCGTTCATTTTATAAAGTCTTGAACATAAGTGCATAGTAGGGAAGAAAAGTCAGCCTGGTTTTTCCGATCTTAATACTTTTTTTCAAATCGAGGTTGATTATATAAGCTTCCAACGGTTCATATTTCTTAATAAAGCTACGCATGGAACTGGTAACTTTTATATCTTTAAAAGTTCTATATTTAACTTCAATCGGGATAATATTCGCACCCCGTTCAATGATAAAATCGACTTCCGCCTTGTTTTTCGTGCGCCAGAAGTTCAGTTTTGCGGAGCTTAATTTTATTTGTTCCTTAAGAATCAGAAAGACAAAATTTTCAAAAACAAAGCCTGTTGCTGCTGGGCTGTACAAGTTTCCAAACAGCCCCAAAGAATAATTTCTCAGACCAAGATCCCAAAAGTACACAACAGGCGATTTTGTAATCTCTTTTCTGATGTTTCGAAAATAAGGTGATACAAGCTCTAAAATGAATATTTTCTGACAATACCATAAATATTTCTTTACTGTCTGGTATGAAATATTAAGCGTTGATGAAAGTTCGGAAAGATTGACGAGATTTCCGATCTGGCTCGAAAGAATCCTGATAAGTGAGCTAAAGGCTTCTGTTTTTTCCACTTTCAGCAGATATGCTACATCCTTTTCAAGAACGCTGCGATAGATTTCATCAATTATGAGAAGCTTTTCATTTAGTTCTGTTTCAAGAATCACACGGGGGTATCCCCCGAACTTCATATATTCTGTCAGTAGTTGCAGGACTTTGTTTTTTTCAATTTCAGCAAATGCAGAAAGGTTGTCTTTATACCTGTAGTTCGTTTTGTAATTTATGAATTCTTCAAAAGTAATTGTAGTTAATTCAAACAGACGTTTCCTGCCGATAAGTGATTCGTGAATTTGTTTTTTTAGTTCAAGACTTCCTGAACCTGAAATTATAAATTTATATGGCAACTTTAAATCATAAAGCCCTTTTAAAAACAGCCCGGCGTTTTCCTTTCTCTGTATTTCATCAATAAAGACAAATCCTTTTTTCTTGCCGAGTTCAAGCTCAACCTTATTGATTAGCGCCTGTTGCGACTCAAAATGAGGCCTGTCCCATTCAATATCAAGGTTTAAGTATAAGGTTTTTTCACCTTTTTGGACGAGGCGCTCTTGCAGCATTTCCATAAGGGTGGTTTTGCCGGATTGACGCGGGCCGGTGATTATGCTGAATTCCTTTTTGGGGAGATGCTTGACCAAGGCTGAAAATAATTTTCTTTCAATCATAGTTGAATTATAACCCGATATTTATGAAAGTCAATATTAATTTATATCGGGTAAAACAGAAGGAGATTAAAGAATTCATATCTCAACAGCCCTTCTCAAATAACCTGTTGAATTTACAAAGTGTCCTGGCTTAAGTTGGTAGCCCGTATAACGTCCTCATAGGAGTTTGAGTCTAAGAAGGCAATGATGGCCTCAGGCACTGTCCCCTGGCATGAAACATCAAACTCGTAGGACGGTCTGATGTCTTCCACGGTGCGATCGAGATCGTATCCGAACCGATGGTCCACCTTTCTCCTAATCAGTGTCTTGTCTCGTGCAGTCCTGGCTAAGTAAACACTCAACGCCGTCGTTTGTGCGCCTTTCACGCCTTCAGGATGGTTGTGCGATATCTCTGCCGTACGTGCGGTCTTCTGGAGGACGGTGTCAAGCGTATCAAAGGCAAATCCCAGGGCGATTGCATCAAAATTTGGCACAATTTTTGATTCTAAATAAATCAATAGGTTGCAAATACCGTTTCAAAAATAAGCACTGATAAGCTGCTTGCTGCATTACGTAACTATTTGATTTTTAAAGGTTTAAAATTTTGATGCAATTGCCCTGAGGCAAATCCGACCGGAGTGACCCGCATGGCAGATCCGTTGCCCCATCTGTTGTAAGGTTCGGGTTCAGTCGAATGAAGCCAATGGATGAATGACCCGCCGTAGCTGGCATGTGGATACTGGAATTGGTGGTGAAATTGGTGTCAGAATTAGCGTCGAAGCTTGAATTGTGAATTAATTTCTTCAAATTAGTTTTTCACTTTTTTATCTTTATTGGTTGTGTCACTTAATCATTGTTAGATTTTTTTTGCAATCCTCCTTTTTGTTGGGTACAATCTGGAAAACCCTTAACAGAGAGGAAAATGACATGGCCGATCTCAGCAATTATTTTTGCCCGAGCCCTAAATGCCCGGATTATGAAATTAGGGAAAAAGGAAACATCACTACCAGTACACGGTACGGCAAAAACAAGACCCTTTTGCTTCGTTGCAGAACATGCAATCATAGGTTTTCCGAGAATCATGGTACAATATTTATGCATTCTAACTACAGCAAACAAGAAATTAATCGTATTATTTTGGCCATCGCCGAAAGTAACAGCATTCTGGGGACAGCGAGAATTTTATCATTTGATAAAGATGCCGTTAACCGAATTGTGCTCAAAGCCGGTGAGCATTGCAAAAAAATCCTTGGAGATCTGATCCGCGATCTCTATTTAAATGAATGCCAGTTAGATGAGCTATGGACCTTTGTAAAAAAAAGAAATCTCTTTCCGACGAAGACTTCGAAAAAGAATACGGACGACATTGGATCTGGGGGTCGATCGATCCGGAATCGAAGTTGATCATCAACTTTTTTATCGGCCAAAGAACACTGGGAGACTGTAGGATCTTTATCGGGACTACCAACGTAAGGCGGGACAGCCTGTAAATTCAATCAGTTAGCAACTCCTTAGATTTTGCTTGATTGTGGAATTGCCATAGAGCCAAAATGGCGAAAAGTGTCCCGCTTTAAGTTGGTAGCCCCACGACGCAAGTGCATTCTGATCGACTACAATGCATTAAGTCAGTTGGCGGGATTTAACGATTTTGAGAGCTTCAAGGCTTCACATAGACGATGGGTGAATGCGGCGCTACGCCCGAAAAAGGATCTTCTTCGGGAGTCTAAATGGACACAAGCGATTGCGGTTGGAGACGAAAACTTTGTGGCTACCGTGAAGAAGCATTTGCGATCTCTGCCCACCGGCCGACGCGTTCGATCAACGAAAGAAGGATACGAGTTAAGGGAAGCAATAGTTCCCTATAATGGCCATTCTGAGGCTAAAAAATGGGATATTCACACTAATAAAATATGTTTTTGGAATGAAAAATCTGCAATTACAGAGTGATAGCTTGGTGCGACCCCATTTGCCTCTAGGGCTGAAAAATACAGGAAGATGGCTAAGAGTTTGTAGAACGGAAAGGAGATATAATTATGGAACTTATTAAAATGGAAGAAATCAAAAAGGATTATTTTTTAGGGAAAACTGTGGTTCACGCCTTAAGGGGTGTTGACCTGATCATTGACAAAGGAGAATTTGTGGCAATCTGGGGGCCTTCCGGTTCTGGCAAGACCACCTTGTTGAACCTCATTGGTACCATTGATGAAGCTTCATCCGGCCGGCTGTTTATCAAGGGCGAGGAGGTGAAGAAACTCTCGGATGACAGGCGAACTGAGTTCAGGAATAGATCCATCGGTTTCATTTTTCAGGGGTTTAACCTGATTCCCGTTCTTTCCGCCCTGGAAAATGTCATGCTGCCCCTTGAAATTATGGGTACACCCCACTTTAATGTCAGAGAGACGGCGCTTAAGCGTCTTGATGAAGTCGGCCTGTCCGATTTTGTCGAACACCTGCCCGATAAGCTTTCCGGCGGTCAACGGCAGAGGGTGGCCATCGCGAGGGCTCTGGTGACGAATCCGAATCTGGTTATTGCCGACGAACCAACGGCCAACCTGGACTCCGAAACTTCCCATAAGATTATCGAATTGATGCGGGGTCTTAATGAAAACGAAAAAACCACCTTTATCTTTTCCACCCATGACCCGAGGCTTCTGGACCAGGTGGAGCGGTTGGTTCGGCTTGAGGACGGAAGAATCCTGAACGGAGGTAATGAGAAATGATTAAATGGATAAAGATTGCTCTTCGCAACATACTGAAAAACAAACGCCGGTCTTTTGTGACTCTGATCGCCATCGCCATAGGTTTTGCGGCAGTAAGCCTCTTTCAGGGATATATACACAACACCTATGAGGGCCTTAGAAAGTCTGCCGTCAGAGGGGAAGGCCTGGGGCATCTTACCATCTACAAGCAAGGATGGCTGGAAAAGGGAAAGATCGACCCCGATAAGTATATGTTTTCCCAAGAAGAGCTTAAAAGGATAAGCGATTTAGTGGGGGAGGACGAAGATGTTATCTTGGCTACTCCCCAGATAAATATTTCGGGGCTTGTTTCCAATGGACGCACATCCACCATATTTCTGGCAAATGGCGTGATACCCCGTGATGATAAGACAATAAAAGGCGCATGGGCCGCCTTCCGGCGGCCGGTAAAAGGGGAAGGCCTAAGCGACAAAAAGCCTTACGGGGTGGAAATGGGAGAGGACTTGGCGAGCCATCTAGATTTGAAACCCGGAGGTTACGGAGTGATCATGGCCACAACCCTCGACGGCCAGATGAACGCCCTGGATATAGAGGTTGCCGGCACTTATGACACCGGCAGTAGTGCTACCAACGACAAATACATGCGTGTTCCCTTTGGCTTTGCTCAATCCCTCTATGACACGGAAAAGGCGGACCGGGTGGTGGTATTGCTAAATGATTGGAACAAGACGGAGGCGACCCGCGAACGACTGGAAGATACCCTGTCAGGCGCGGGGATTGCATGCAAAATAAAAACATGGAACGAACTTTCACTCTTCTACTTAAAAGTTCGGGGTATGTTTGATATGATATTCATGTTTATATTTTTTATCGTTTTTATCATCGTGATTATGAGCGTGGTTAATACCATGGGAATGGCCGTTCTTGAGAGAACGAGAGAGATCGGCACCCTCAGGGCGCTTGGCCTGAAACGGCGGGGTGTGAGCCTTCTTTTTGCAGTGGAAGGTGCGATGCTCGGTTTCCTTGGAACTGTTTTTGGTATTGTCTTAAATGTAATCGTATGGGCGGTCATCCGGGCTGTAGGGCCGACCTATATACCGCCAGGGTACTCGAGTCCTGTGCCTTTGATTGTTAATCTGGTGCCTCAGTCCATGTTTTTCCTGATGCTTTTTCTGATTTTACTTTCATTGATGGCCGCCATACTGCCAGCCAGACGCGCGGCCAGGCAGAATGTGGTGGATGCTTTGGGACATGTGTAATAGCGCTCAAAGCTCAAAAGTGAATAACTAAAAAACATGCGGAGGCTACCGATGAAAAAGTTTTTAACAGTTGTATTTGTAATGTTGCTATCCGGCATCGTGTTTTGTTCAAGACCGGTGCTCGCGGAAATGACACCTAAGGAAATCCTGGAAAAATCGGACGAGGCCAGGGGAAGTGTGAAGGGTATTGAGTGGGAAATCAAGCTGGAATCGATCGAAAATGGCCGCAAACAATCCCGTACCCTCAAAATAAAGGCTCGCGACTTCAATAGCCTCGCGGAATTTATCTCGCCGCCCAAGGTAAAGGGGCGCAAATTGTTGATGATTGACCGGAACATGTGGTTCATAAAACCGGGATTGAGGAAACCTGTCCCCATTTCTCCCAGGCAGAAACTGATGGGCAGTGCCTCCAACGGTGACATTGCCTCCACCAACTATGCCGGAGACTATGACGCAACTCTGGTATCCGAAGATACGGTTAAAGGAGAACTATGCTATCTCCTTGACCTGACCGCCATCAACAAAAAGGTCACTTATGATCGGATTAAATACTGGGTTTCCAAAAAGCGGCTTGTTGGCGTCAAGGCGGAGTTTTTTACCGTATCGGGAAAGATATTTAAATCAGCGACCTTTGAGTACGGAAACAGTATCCCGATAGAGGAAAAACCCAAACCATTTGTTTCCAAAATGATCATTACAGATGCCGTAATAAAAGAGAATGTTACCACCATGACTTACAGCAAGATCAGGCTCAAAAAGATCCCTGATTCTACCTTCAACCTGAACCTGTTGGTGAGATAGGGAATTTTAGTGCCTAAAGTTTAAAATGACTAAAATGAGCTGAAGTTATTTATGAAAAAAAGTCTACTACCACTAATTATTTTTATTTTTCTCGCATGTTTCTTATGGAAGCCAACCTGCTCCCCAGCCGCAGAGCCGGGCGGAGCGGAGGAAACGGAATCTTCCAACCTATTGGATGAATTAAAAGAAGGTTTCGAATATAATATAAAATTTCTGACTTCCGGCACCTATCAGGATGTGGCCGACTCCTCCCAGAACCCCAACAACGACTTTTTTCGGATGCCGCGTTATCTGACTGAACTGGAACTCCGGTCGGATGCCCGTCTGAACTTCAGAAGACTGGAACTGAGCGTAAAACCCAGATTAAACGTTGAATGGAAGGCATGGGAGGATGGTCCTCGAAAAGGGGATGACGAGTTCGAGGATAACCTATTCATAAATGAATGGATGGCCAGGATACGAATAGCCGAAGGTTTGTTTGTTTCCTATGGCCGGGAAAATCTGCAGTGGGGACCTTCCTATCTTTTTTCTCCTTCCAACCCATTTTTTGTGGATAATGGCCGGAGCAACCCCAAACGGGAAGTGCCGGGAATGGATTTTGCTCGTCTTGTCTGGCTTCCCGGAACTTCATGGACAGTCTCACTGATTGCCAATCTGGATGAAGGGCGTCAGGAATTCCGGTATTACGAGCTTGACAAGACCTATGCCGTGAAGCTGGATTATGCGGGGCAGGAAGAATATGCCGGGCTGATTCTATCGCACCAGGAGAGCGACAGGACCAAACTGGGAGCCTATGGTGGCTGGACCGCCACCGATGCTCTTTTGTTGTACGGGGAGGGGATTGTTTCTATGGGCAGCAATGCCTTCTACCCCAAAAATGCAGGCAATCCTTTCGGCGCCTCAATGGAGGCGGCAGATGATGACGATTCGTCCATAAAAGGCATCATCCTGGCCGGAGGCTCCTACACACTGGAAATGGGCCCCACCCTTACAGTGGAATATGTGTACAACGGCCTTGGCTACAGTGACGCTCAGGCCGACGCATATTACCGGCTAAGGCGGGAGACCGCGGATGCCTATGCTCTTACAGGTTCAATTCATGATCTCTCAAGATTGACTCTGAGCCGGACAGCAGATCCCAAACTGAGATTCCTGAGACGGAACTACGTCATGTTCCAGTACAACCATACTGATATCAGGGATGTACTCAACCTTACCTTCCGCTGGACCCAGAACATGGATGACGGCTCCGGGCAGTTCACATCCATTGTGGAATGCTTCGTGGGTGATCATACCCAGCTCTTCCTGGTGGGAAGCGTAAATTCCGGGGGCAGGGATACAGAGTTCAGGACTCCCTTGGGCTGTCAATGCATGATAGGATTGGAATATACTTTCTAAATATTGTATGAAAAGCAAAAGGGAAATTTTCATGGAAATACAACTATCTGCAATCAATCGAAAAAGGGTACTCAAAAACCTCATATATACCGCGGTGTTCAACACTTTTATTGCCATGTTCCTGACGGCTATAAAGTTCGGAGGCGGGCCTGTTGACAATTTCATCGTTTCCCAGTGTATCGGCATCTCTAAGAAATGGGTGAGAAATGCCAGGACATAGGTTACCTTAAAGCTCATTTTTATGCCAAGACATGGGTAACCCTCTTGGCAAATTTTATGTATACTGCCTCCAATAAAAATCTAAAAGGAGGCAATTCAAAGGTACATAAGCGGCGAAAAGCCAAAAACAATTTACACTGACCTCAAACGTTCCAAAAAATGGTTTTTTAAATGGCTCAAACGATATCAGACGGGACAAGACGACTGGCATAAAGACCAGTCCAGAGCCCCACTGAAGAGTTCTAATGAAATTGGCACGGAAGAAAAGCAGCGCATCATTTCAATTAGAAATAGGCTCGAATCTGAGCCTTTCGCCCAATTTGGAGTTTCCGCCATTAAATGGGAACGCAGAAAGCTGGACCTTGACTTCCTCTCAGATCGAACCATTAACCGGGTTCTGAAGCGAGAAGGGCTAGTCAAAAAAAACTTCGTATGTTCCTAAAGGAATCGAGTACCCGTATTTTTCCGAGGCGCTCGATTTTAATAACATTCATCAGGCTGACCTTGTCGGTCCACGGTATATCAAGAATGACGGCAAATTCTATTCGTTCAATGTGATGGATCTTTACAGTCATCGCGTTTATATTGAATCGCAAAGAACTAAACAAGATCAACAGGTTGCCGCCAGCCTGATGCGGTGCTGGAAAGTCATTGGCATTCCTGATTTCTTACAATTTGACAATGAGCTGAGCTTCCATGGTAGCAACAAGTATCCCAGATCGTTTGGGATTGTTTTAAAAACATGTCTCTATTTTGGTATTCAGCCCGTTTTTATCCCTATTGGTGAACCATGGCGTAATGGTATCATAGAGCACTTTAACGATACTTATAACAAAAAGTTTTTTCGCAGACAGTGGTTTCAAAGTTATGCGAATCTAAAGCGGCAAAGCAAAAATTTTCAAAGATTCCACAATGAGCACCATCGTTATAGTTGCCTTAGTGGAAAAACGCCCAATGAGTTTGTTCAAAGGGCTAACTATAATCCGATGACGCTGGGACCAAACACCAGGGTGCCTAAGCTGGATTATATACCGGATGGCAACATCATCGTTATTCGATTCATTCGCAGTGACCGGAAGCTTGATGTTTTTGGTGAAAAATTCCAGGTTCCCCATGACTTGGTCTATTCATATGTAAAGGCAGTGATCGTAACAAAAATTAACGCTCTTCAACTATACCTCGGTGAAGACTTAGTAAAAACTTTTGAGTATCAGCTTCCGGTATGAGTTACTACAAAAAGGATTGCGGGTTACCCATGTCCTGGCACTTTTTACCCTTAGACTTGGGTAACCTATGTCCTGGCATTTGTGAACTAATACTTAAATGTTGCTCTAAATTTACAAGAAACTTTTGAAATGGTTGATAGCCAATGGTTTTGAAGATCAAGTCCCTTCAAAAGCCTGAAAATAGTGAAAAGCAGAAGAAGCGACCTCCCTGCAACGTATCCACGCTGAGATCTCGAATCGTTGACTATATATCAATAATTGTTTTGGATCACAGGGAGGCCTGAAGAACTTGATACTACAAAATAAAACTTATGTCAAATATGCAATAATATCAAGAAGATAAAAAACCATTAGACTTTTGGGTTGATATATTTTACATTATCATCGCCCCCGTGCGGTTGCTAACCATAAATATAACGGAGGCGGTTATGAATTTTAACAAACTTACAAATTGGCTGTCCACACATGTTCCAGTAAAATATCGTCTTAGGCTTGTTTGCCTTTGGTATCTTCTATTTTTAATGATATCAACCCGTAAACATTCATTGCAGGAAGCAGCAAGATTTTCTGGAATAAACACTTCCCAATTTAGTAAGTTTTTGAAGAATCACTCTGAATTAGCTATTCTTTCTTTGCATGATTTATCCAAGAAACAAGCCAAACAATTTTCAAACGTTATGAATTACTTGGCAAACAACACACTTCCATGGAAAATAGCAATTTTAATTGACAGTACAATCCAACACAGATCAAGTTTACATACTGATAATTCCAAAAGATTTAATCATGGTAAAGGCTTTGTAATCGGTCCTTGTGCAATATTTATAAACCTTCTGTTTTTTCAACCGTGAACCGATAACTGTAAACCGTGAACGGTTACCTTATTTTTTAATAAATTTAATAACATATACTCCGCAAATGCTGCCCATCACATCTGCAAGAAAATCCATTATATCAGCATCTCTGTGCGGCACAAAGTACTGGTGAACTTCATCACTCATACCGTAAAGAGATGATGATAATATGCTGAGCATTATCACCATATTTATATTTTCTTTGAATCGTTGTGTCCTGAATGCCCTGAAAAAGAGAATTCCAAGGATGGCATAAACTGCAAAATGGATGACTTTGTCAATATAAGGCAGGCTTGGGATATTTTCAGGGGAAGAATAAGAAGACTGAATAAAGATCAAAAGACAGTAAAGCAGTACGGGAAGCCAGTAATATATAAATTTTTTGCGGCCTGATAACTTCATATTACCACCCGGTAGTCGGCCGTCTCTTCCCGAATAATACTTCACATGGCGAATTTTTTGTAACATGTTTTTTAAGTTTGCTGCACCATAAAGACTGAAAAGTCCGGCAACTGCCGTCCATTGCCTCCAGCTTCGCAAAGTCGGCGTGCTTACACTTCAGATCGCACCATTTTATTCTGTGGGTTGTAATGCCGGCGTTATCTGTTGTCATAAATTGTTATTATCTATTTCTTAAAAATATCGCAGCCGTTCACGGCTTGAAACTTGAAAATGGAAATTGGGAAAAACAGTACAAAAGCATGAAGGCCAAATTTCTAATTTCAATGTTCCGTGAACGCT
>JAJSZW010000039.1 GCA_030262895.1 Deltaproteobacteria bacterium
GAAATGTCCTGTCAATAACGGTGTGAATATCACTACATATGCCACCTTGCAAAAACATTATAACCATGGAATACTGCCAAAATGCATCTGTAAATCCGCACTTGTTTTTCTTGACGAAGCGCATCATTCAATGACTGACATGCGCGTGAATACAATAGATAATGCATTTGAAGATAAAGCAATCCGAATAGCTCTTACAGCGACCCCTGATTACAATGAACACAGACGGCTGCAACATTTCTTTCCCGAACTGATTCATGGACTTGAACTGCATGATGCATTTGAACTCGGACTTCTGGCGGCCGCAAGAATGTGGGTAATTGAAGTTGATACCGATGCCTCGACGGTTAATCTGATTGCAGGTGATTATGAGCAGAAACTACTGGGAAGACTGATGTCCGGTTCACCTTTTTTTAAAGCTGTTCAGGATTTTCGATACTTCGAGTCCAATATTGAAATTCCCGCGCTTATTACCTGCTCATCCAGGCAGCAGGCGTATGATCTCTGGCTTTATCTGAAAAAGCAGAAACCGAAAAATCGTCCGAATCCAGGACTGATTTTGGGTGAAACATCAAACAGAGATCGGGAACGCTTACTTTCAAATTTTGAATGCGGCCTGGTGGATACATTAATTCAGGTGGGTGTTCTCATAGAAGGATGGAATGCTCCGCAGTGTAAATTATTACTGGATTTAGCGCCATCCCTTTCACGGGTCCGTGCTACTCAGAAATACTTCCGCGTGATGACACGTCATGAAAACAAAGAAGCTCGAATTGTAGTTATCCTTCCAAAACACCTTCCCCGTCTGCCGATTCTGCCTATAGACCTTTTGCTTAAACCCGGTGATAATTATTATTGTGGCGATCTTCTCCGACCTTCAGAAAAGTATGCAGCAAATGAAAGGGTTCCAATTGATAAAATTTCAAAAAGTCCGATCAAATCAGTAAAGGTTAAAACCCGTGTTATAGCATCAGCAAGTCTGATCAAACCAAGCCTTAATCCGGATGATCCAAACCAGATTCGCCAGGTATTGGCCACAAACCCGAATTTTAGTTTGAATATGAGTTTTGGATATCATGCTTTCTGCCCGCTGTTTTTTAATCACAGGCTATTTGTCGGTACCGGAAAAGCTTTGCTTGGATACCTTAAAATTCCAAATAAACAGGAAGCATATTTTGCTTTTTTAGTTAAAACTTTTCCTGAAAAAATGGGAAACCATATAATTCAAATTAACGGGGGACTTAAAGAAGAAAAATGGCAGAGCTGTTCTACCGATTTTCAACATGTTTTTCTATCTGTCCTGGAACCAAATAAAAACTGTGGGAAAGCAACGGAACCATTTGTCAGCACGCTCAATTCAATTTGCGGAGGCATTATGCAACCCCGTCTCCGGAAGAATTTTTATTGTTAAAGGAGAACATCAACCTGGTTTTCAACTTTATGAAAAAGCTTGATAAACGCCAGCAGCAAATAGTAATACTTCGCCTGGGGTTATTTGGAAATCCGGAATTAACCTGGCAAAATATAGGCGAAAAATATAACGTAAGCAAAGAACGGGCTCGCCAGATATTTTTTCATGCTATTAGATTCCTGAGAAAAAAAATCACAATAAAACAAAGAAATCTCAATTTTGCTATAACAAGTGTTTTTGAATATCCTGATATATTTGAAATCTTTGATCATGCGAATTGGAACAGCCTTCAAACCTGACTTGGTCCCCAGTCCTGTTCTTCGTCTAACATGCTTAATTCATTCCGTGATTTCCGAATTCCGACTTCTGACCTCCGGTTCTCTTGTCTCCTTTTTTCCGACCAGCGCTCCTTCAACAACCCCATCCACAGACCCGCCCGCCATGCGTTATAATCGTGTTGACATTTTTGTACTAATCTGCATTATACAGATCTGCATAATACAGATTGAGTAAAATACTCAAAAAAGGAGAAACTCATGAATCCTTTTAAATACGGTACCATAGTTTCAGGCAAGGATTTCTGTGGAAGGAAAACTTTGCTTAAGCAAATTATCGGATATATCGAATCATCGCAACACATTGTGATCCTGGGTGAAAGGCGGGTTGGAAAAACATCCGCAGTCTATGAGGCTGTTATAAAATGTAATGGGGAGCGCCTCTTATATGTGGACTTGCTGGGCATCAAATCCATCGACGCTCTGTGCAGAAGGATTCTCCGTGCAATTGTTGTCCTGGAGCAAAAAACAGGTTGGTTCGACAAAATAATCAAATCCCTCTCATATCTCAGGCCCACAATTTCAGTGGATCCCATAACATCCATGCCAACCGTTTCTTTTGACGCCTCAGTCGAGATGAAGGCCAATTCAATCCCGGAGGTTTTGACTTTGATTGAATCTCTTGACAAAAAGAGACCGGTGGTCGTGGTCTTTGATGAATTTCAGGACATTTTGAACCTTGAAGATTCCCACGAAGCTGTTGCCATTCTGAGGAGTAAAATACAGTTTCAAGGCGATATTCCCTACATATTTGTTGGGAGCATACGGCATAAAATGGATGAGATATTTACACATCACGATTCACCTTTCTTCAAGTCCGCTATCCCCATGACGGTTGATCCCTTGTCCTATGAAGAATTTTCAGAATTCCTGAAAAAGAAATTCGCTATGGGACAGCGAAAGATTGAGGGCGGGGTTTTAGAAAAGGTGTTTGAAATAGCCAACAACATTCCCGGAGATATACAACAGCTCTGTGAGGCCCTCTGGGAAGTAACCTTAGAAAAAGAAATCATAGGCCTGGACAAACTGAAAAACGCTCTTGAATTGATATTTGCCAGGGAACAGAAATCCTACGAAAACTATATCAATCTTTTGACAAATATTCAGCTCAGATGCCTCATGGCAATAGCAAAAGAAGGCGGAAAAAGTGTCTTTTCCATCTCGTTCATGAAATCAGCCGGATTTAATAATCCATCATCTGTTCGAAGAGCAATTACACGAATGCTTAAACTCAATATTTTGTTTGAAATCGGCGGTGAGTACAGGTTTATAAATCCTTTTTTCAGAGCATGGCTTCCATACAAAGGATAAACCTGATTATTTACCAACCACCTTTACCTGCCCCGAGTATTTGGAGTATTTGGGGTCTACTTTAGACCCTTATTAAATTTGAGCAAGGGTCAACCGTGACCCTTATATCTCATTATTTCGACACGTTTTGTACCTAAACAATAGTTTCTGGCAGGTCTGAACCCTTATTTGGATAAGGTTTTCTTCGCTGCTCTGGCAGCCTTAAATTCTTTTTAACACTCCCATGCTGCTGCACCCTCACACCAAGGCATATCCCCCGATGTTAAAAAACCCGCCGGCAAAATCAACGGGTCCCTGGTTTCCAATAGCTCATAAAACCAGACAAAATATATGTCTGCGAGCTCCGCAAAAGACCAAAAATAAAACAAGAAACGCATAAAAACATGGGCGTCCCGCTGTACGTACATACAGAGTTTACAACCAAATGGGTTATGGTTTTTTAGGTTTAATTATTAATTCTTGTGAACGGAAAGTTGAAATCAAACGTAATGCAAGGGATTTTGATGAGGATTTACAGGATGAGCTCTGAACTTTTAATCCTGAATATCCTGTTAATCCTGTCCAAAAAATAATATTTAAAAGCGCTAAAGTATTACCGTTTTTTTAATTTTTCAAAATACTATCCCTGCATATCCCACAAAACTGTCACTCGGCCTTTTGTCATAACTTGTTGCATAAACTATAGCATCTGCATGATCAGCACCAAGCTGTTTTGCGGCAGCAATTGCTGTTGCTGCGGCCCCGGAGCAGCAAGCATTTTGGTGTTTTAAGGCTTCACTTATAACTTTGTTCGGATCCATTTCGAGCATAATTTCAATTATTTTTTTATCATTGACTTTACGTACCCAGTCAACCGCTGAGTGACCGGTTCCTTCGGGCATAAAACCATAGTTTAAACCATAATGTGTGAGGTCGGTTGATCCAATGACTTTAATATTCAGGCCCAGCTTAGTTGAAATTTCTGCAGCCGCTCTTCCTATCTCAAGGGATTTTTTTGCAGGAGGTACACCTACAGGTACAATTTTAACATCTCCAAACAAGTATTTTATAAAAGGAAGCTGGAGTTCTATTGTATTGTCTTCTGTAAAATATTCAGGCGTTTCGACATTGAAGTTAAATCTTTTAACGAGTTCTCCTGCAATCTCTTTTTCTATTTGAATATCACCAAAAGGAGTTTCCCATATTCCTTCTTTCATAATGTAGTAAGGAGATTCAGGCCCCAGATGCATTCCAAAAATTACAAAGACATCGGGGCTATCTCCTTTTTTAAGATAATTTATTACATTACAGGCAATACTGCCTGAATAATACCACCCCGCGTGGGGTACGATTCCTCCCGTCAATTTATTTTTTGATGAAGGGCTGACGGTGGCATCATTAAGAAAATTGTTTATTTCTTTTTCGCATTCTGAAGCGCCGGCTGGATACCAGCTTCCCGCAAGCATAGCTTTTCGTACTTTCATGTATCTTACCTCCTTTCCTTCTTTTTTTGACACGATCAACAGGATTGACATGATAATTTTTTTATCCTGGTGATCTCTTAGGCCTCGGTCAAAAACAACTTGGCAGAGTTTGCGCCCAAATCTCCTTAACATCAGCGCCAGAGCAAGCCCAGCAAAGAGGAAGGTGAGATTTCCTTTCACCCGATCACCCACTGAGTAACAATATCGAATTTCAAAGACTCTTTGTCTTATCCCAACGATTCGGATTTATCTCGGCACGAGGAGCGCCTTGTTATGTGTAAGTTCTACCGAGGAAAGGCACCGTTGTTTATGTCAATACAAGTTCCATTTATGTATTCCGGACATTCTGTCGCCAACCAATAAATTGTATTTGCGACCTCATCGGGATGTGCAAATCTTCCTGTATACACCGCTTTTTTAATGTCTTTTTTTCTTTGCTCTGGAATGACATTAAGCATCTCAGTTTCAACAGGGCCAGCAGCAACTGCATTGATAACAACACCGCTCGCTCCAAGAATTTTAGCAAAACTCTTGGTCATATTGATCACTCCTGCCTTGGTGATGCCATACCAAATATCTGGATGACCAATTTCACCGGCAATTGATGCATTATTTACAATCCTACCAAAACCTTCAGAAATCATTGATTTAGAGACTTCTTTAATTAAAGCTACTGGCGCCTCAATATTGATTTTTATAATTTCATCCACTTTTTCTTGAGGGTAATTGTCATAAGGGAGGGCATGCATAATGCCTGCGTTATTGATCAATATATCTATTGAAGATAGCTGAGCAATTAAGTCAGGTATTCCCGCAACGTTGTTAAGATCAAATTCAATTGTTTCTACCCTTGGGTGACCCTTAAGCTTAAAATTGTTAAAATTTCGAGCAACAACGATAACTGTATTTCCAGCATTAAGAAAATTTTCTGTGGTGGCTAATCCAATACCTTTGTTGCCGCCTGTTATTAATACGGTATTACTTTTTATCATATTTCCTCAATTCTGATTTTCACACATAACCCACAAACCCCGCAGTTAGCGCAATTTGCTTTTTATTAATAGGCATTTAACGATGAAGCATGATTTAATGGTCAAAAAGGAGATATCATCATGCTTTTAGGCATACTTGGGCTGCGGACATCGACCCTGATCGCTATAAATATTGAAGATATCGATTTAACCTGCGGGCTGATCTGGATCAAGAAAAGGACTGGCGCCGGCGGAATGGCAGGCTGATTCGAAGATCAGCAATATAATCAGCGACTTCATGTCGTAACGTATGTCCGGTGGTGTGGGAGGGGCGCTCAGCGATGGGTGTCCCTATCCCTATCGGCAAATCGTTCTCTTGATTCTTTAACTGCATCAAGAATGTCGTTTGTGGTTGCTTTGGTTTTAATACCTGGAACATCAAATGGTGATTTTGCACTTTTTCTAAAAATGATTGAGAAAGTTTCCCCGCCTCTCCTTTTTATAATAACTTCTTCAGTTCGGGCGATATTAAGTATATTGGCAAGACGCTGTCTCGCTTCAGAATAAGTATATACTTTCATGATATTTACTCCAAAATTGCAATCCCCATTTCCTTTTTGTGTTTTCTTTGTCAAGCCAAACGGAGAGCTGTGTCGAACAAGCAATTATACGGTTGACCGCTTAAATACCAAAAATAAAAAGGATTGACAAGAAAAAGCTACTTTTGTGTGTTGTTATCTAACCGCTTAACACTCAATAAATGAAGATAGATGTGTACGGATAACGATGAGAAAGATTCCTTCTGCCCTGAATATACAGTTCAATGCTTTATTGGTCAAAAACAAAATACCCCCAAAATTTCATAACCATTATTTAAAATTCATTAGACATTGACATATTATATATTAGATAATATTTTTAAATGAAGGATAAGCGGTTCTAATAAACAGGAGATTTTTTATGCCTATGTATGAATATAAATGTGAGAACTGTAACCACATTTTCGAGAAACTGGTTTTCACAAGTGATAACGAGGGTATTGAATGCCCCAAATGCGATGATATAAGAGTGAAAAGGCTGATTAGCTCTACATGCCATATTAATTCTTCAGGTAGCGGCGGTTGTGCTCCCAGTCCTTCAAGAGGTTTTTCCTGAGCAACTTAGTATATCTGTGGCGGTTCGCCACACCACTTTAAATTAGCGTCCTTCGGGCTATCTAACAATATCTCCCACATTGAATCCCGATCCGCTTATTATTTCACCTTCAGCATAAGAATCTTCAACTTCTGTCAGCTTGATAGCGCCAATTTTTTTGTACTTTATCTTCAAAACTTTACCTGTTTGTGGATCTTTGATTACTTTTCCTTTACGAGAGATTGTCACCTCTTGTCCTGTTTTAAAGCCGGCATTTTTCCCCTTGTTAAGCGTAATTATATTCCCATCCACGTCAGCAACAAGAGTTTTAGAACCACTCGATCCCGCAGTGCTTTTGCCGCCGCCGGATTTTATGGGAGCAGAAGTGATTTTTGCTGCAAGATTTTTAATTGCCTCCCTCATAACTTCGGTGGCTTTTTTTTCGTTGAAACTTTCTCCGCCGCCAATGCCAAAGACTCTTACATTAAATGTGGAATCGCTATGGCTGGAGCTGTCTGCGAAGACGATTTGTCCGGTAGCGGCATTAATCATACGTATATCAACGGTGGCATGGTAGCCTGTTTTGCCGACCTGGACGCCTTTGCCGCCGCCGCCGGCTCGACTTTGTCCGTATTCTGTAATTGCTCCGGTTATAATATATTCGACACCGATTATTTTGCCTATTCTTGCAGCGGTTGACGGATCTATCCTGCCGGATGCACCCAGATTTTGTTCTTTTATTATGGCAGCAAGCCTGTCTCTTTCCATAACATCAAACTTGCCTGTTTTTACCAGCTCAGTTGTCAGTATGTCTGAAGCCCCCTGTCCAAGTCGCCATCCACCGTGCTGGAATTTATTTTCAAAATCCATAATCGCCACACGATCTTTGGCCCATGCGGTTGCAAGAAACATAAGAACCATAACACATGAAAGAATTCCAGCGAGTTTTAAACGATACATGCGATTTTCTCCTGTTTTAATTTGATTTTAGGATAATCCTGTTTTTTGTAATGTTTTTTACTTTTAACCCCATGTTTTTGCATAAGTTCGATTTGTTGAGGCTGCGGGCAAGCATAATGGCGTTACCATCATATTCGATTTCCATATTTTGTATTCCATCGGCAAATTCTTCAATACTCACATTGGCAATTCCTTCTAAGGTTTTTAAATATTCTTCCAGTTCCATTAACTGAGAGAATTCCAAACCGTGAATTTCCAGGGCTATTCTGCTGCTTGCTGCCGCAGGAATCCGTGTAATTTGCGATACTACAATATCAGAGGCCATTACGGAGGATAGACGAATGGCTTTTTGCAGAGCCGCTGAGTCGCTTATTCCAAAGGCTCGCAAATCAGGGGTTCCATCCGAAAGAATACCGTTACCCAGAGTGCCTGCATATTTAAAAGCTATATCGTGATTTACAAGAAGGTTAACACCGTCAAATGTATTTCCCACAATATCCTGATACACTATTTCTCCAGTATCTACGCGAAGTACTTTGCAATGTATCCGGCAAATTGCCTGATGCATAGGACCAACAGAGGAACGGGCAGCCAGTGAAATTGTGCCGGTGATCAGTAAATCAATACCCTGAAATGAAGTTCTTGAAATTGTATTAGATTTATTAAATTCTTTTCGAAGTTTTTCCAGATGCCGGGGATCTACAGTTTTAAATCCAGCCTGTATCAGCTTCTTTCCGATTTCGCTCTCAACACTGCCGGCAACCTCCATTATTCGGGGTTTTGAATAGAAGCGCAGTATTGAGTTGAGATTTTGCTGGTCCGGTGCCATGAGTGTTCCGACACGCCATTTTCGCAGTAAGCCGGAAGCTCGAAGAATTTCTGCGACAGGTACCAGGCTGACCATGGCCTCAATCTGGACGCTCTGAATCTCTCCTCGATTTTCCTGAAGAATTCTGTAACTGTTTATAAAGCCAGTTGCTTTTGAGTAAATTCGGTCTTCCACAACCTGAAAATTGCGAACAAGCGTGCTGGAAGTAACATATGAGCCTACAACCTGCTCCAGGGCCTTGCGCCGTGCGTGAGCTATAGCGAGCCGTTTATCCTGTGCCGGGTCATTGGTGGATGCAGATTCACCCCAGACAGTAACTGTCTGAACTTCGGATGCTGATACCTCGGCATGTAATGTATTGATGGAACAGCAGAGCACCAGCAAGACAATGGAAAACCCGATAAGTCTGTAGGAAATCATGGAATAGCCTATGAAGTGACAATAAAAGTTTATAAAAAGTATAAAAGAAAAATAATTCTGTGTCAAATAGCAAAATATCATTTGACAACGAGATTTCTATCATCTTAATACTAAATCCTCTAAACCTTGAAACATACGTATTTAAATAGGTATAATTTAACAGTATAGGATTTTCCATTTTTTAGTCAATTTTATTAATAGGTTAGAAACCATCAGCCTGCAATAGTGGTTCATGGCTCTTAGCTGGTAAGCTGATAAGCTCAATAGCTCGCCCGAAGGGCGATAATTTAATTTTAGTCAGTTGATTTATCAAGAAAGGAAATTATTATGATTTTGAACTATAAAAGGATATTGAACATTACTCTCTGTATATTAGGATTGTTTGTTTTTATTCTTGGGTGCGAAGAAGATAAGAATAAGACAACAGAGTTGCACGAAGGCGAAGAAATTTCCGTTGCAGGAAATGTTACAATTTTGGACATTAAAGAAAATTACAAGACCTTGAATGTTCAGAACCCTGTTTTGAGCGCCACAATCATTGAGTCTAAAGATGTTACAAACTATACTTATTTGTTGCTCGAAGATAAAACCGGCAAGGTATGGGCTGCCATTCCAAAAACACCGGTCAAGACCGGAGATGAAATAGCAATTAGCGATATTGCGGTTATGAAAGATTTTCACAGTAAAACTCTTGAAAAGACCTTTGATCTCATATTGTTTGCCGTTCTTTCAGAAGGATGTCCTTTTAAGGAGTCGGGAGGTGAAATTGTTTCTGAAATGCCTTCAGGCATGATGCCAGGCAAAATGCCTCCGGCTATGGTGTCCCAAGCCGCTATGCCTCATGCCGCTATGCCTGCTATGGGGGATAGCTCAAAGAAATCCAAGGCGATACCTAAGGATATAAACGTCAGCAAGGCTGTTGGAGAGGATGCTTATACAATAGAGGAAATTTATTCCAAAAAGGAAGAGCTGTCTCAGAAAACAATTACAGTTCGTGCGATAGTTGTAAAATTTATGCCTCAGATTATGGAAAAAAACTGGATTCATATTCAGGATGGAACCGGCAGCGCTGAAAAAGGAAATAATGATATTGCGGTGAGCACCCTTGAAACCGCAGAAATAGGTGAAGAAGTTATAATTAAGGGAACATTAGGAATAGACAAAGATTTTGGAATGAGCTGCGCTTTTGGTGTGCTTATTGAAGAGGCTTCAATCACTCCCTCTCATCAATAGGTATGTATTTTTTTTCAGTTGGCCCCACGAATATCTGTCGGGGCCTTTGGAGTCTCCAGTTAGGTTCATCCATACTTTCTTGCCACTGGGCTATCCAGCCCGGCAGCCTGCCGATTGCGAACATAACTGTAAACATGTTTGTTGGGATTCCAATGGCGCGCAAAACTATGCCGCTGTAGAAGTCTACGTTTGGATAAAGATTACGTTTTATAAAATAGTCATCATTTAAAGCAACCTCTTCAAGCTCTTTTGCGATATCAAGTAAGGGGTCGTGAATATTGAGCTTTGCAAGAACCTTGTCACACATTTTTTTCATTATTTTGGCCCGTGGATCATATGTCTTGTAAACTCTGTGCCCAAAACCCATCAGCCTGTACGAATCATTATTGTCTTTTGCTTTTTCAATTATTGTTTTTACACTATCGCCGCTTTCGACAATTTCTGAAAGCATTTCGATAACTGCTTGATTAGCGCCGCCATGCAGCGGTCCCCATAGCGCTGCGATTCCGGCAGAAATTGCAGCATAAAGATTTACTCTTCCGCTGCCAACCATCCTTACAGCAGAAGTAGAGCAGTTCTGTTCATGATCAGCGTGTAGAATCCAGAAAACATTTAAAGCCCGAACTACATCTTTATCTATATGATAGGGTTTGACAACATTATCAAACATCATGTTAAGAAAATTCGCACAATAAGAAAGATCCGGTCTGGGATAAATAACCTTATACCCTCTAGATATTTTATAAGACATGGCAGCTAAGGTTCTTATCTTGGACAGGAGCCTTGTGACCGTTATGTTAATCTCTTCTTCTAAAGTCTGGAGTTCCGGATAAAAGCCTCTTAAGGCATTAACCATTGATGACAATATGCCCATTGGATGAGAACCCCTTGGAAAATTCTGAAAAAATGTCTGCATGTCCTCATGCACAAGGGACTGGTCATTCAGCAATACTGAAAAACGGTTGAGTTCCTTTCTGGTCGGCAAAGCACCATTTATCAAAAGATATCCTGTTTCTTTAAAACTTGAGTGTTTGGCAAGTTGTTCAATAGGGATACCTCGATATTTCAGAATTCCCTTTTCACCATTCATATATGTAATGGAACTGCAGCAGCTACCTGTGTTTGCAAAGCCGGGATCCATTGTAATCAAACCAGTACTCTGGCGAAGACTTGAAATATCGAAAGCCTTTTCACCTTCTGTGCCAACGATAACAGGAAATTTATATGTTTTTCCTTGATATATAAGCTCTACATATTCTTCGGCCATATTATTATGTCCTTTAACTAAATTTGTCTTTTAAAATTTTAAAAAAATTAAACATACTATAAATAAATATTGCAGTCAACTAACCTGAAATACTATAATAGAATAATTGCTCTGAATACTATAATGAATATTTAATAAAGTATGTTCATAGTATAGAAATTTTCATTTTATGCCTAATTAATTCAGCACCATAGGATATAGGTGAATTTTTTAAACGTCCAACATCGAATGATGAAATCGCTTCGCTCTGCCGGTTTATAAATTGGCAGAATACCTTATTCAAAATTCGATGTTGGACGTTCGATGTTGGACGTTCATAGCTTTTTAGCTTGATTCAACTTGGGTTAAAGGAGAAGCATTATGTCCTTTAAAGAAAATCTTTTAAAAAAGATAAAAATCGACAAGATATCAAAAATTGTTTTTGCTTCTATAGGCACTCTTGACAGTGGTAAAAAGATTGACAAAGAAACAATGCGTGAGCTTCTTGAAATGAGTCCCTATAAATTCAGGCAGGAGAGGGATCTTGACCTCTATATAAAGGAAGCTGATAATGGTATTGAGAAAATCCTAGTGCTGGATAACGATCTTGCAATTTATAAAACCACTCCTGAAGATGTAGGTATGCGCAAAAGTCCCACTGTAAAAGAAATGGTCAGCATCCGCAATGTTATCAAGATATTAAATGATAAAGATGTTGTTATCAGTAAAAAGGAGGAATCCCTTAAAACAATTCAAACTGAATTAATAGAAAGGATAGATCTTTCTTTTAATAAATCTGATATTGAGGAAATTAAAAAAGATGGTTTGGATGGTTTGGAAAAATGGGATGCAGATGGTGTGCTCGAATGCCTTTCTATGTTTGCCGAACTACTTGGTTACAGGCCTCCGCCTAAAGCCATGAAAATTGTCAATCACATTGTTATTGGCTCTTTAACAAAAAAGGAGAGCGGGGAAGTTATGTTTGGTCCGGTTGTTATTTACAGCACAACCAATAACTACCTTAAACTTATTGATGAACAGATTGGAAGTCTTGATAAAGCAAAGATAGAACTTATGCAAAATATTGCAGTTGGAAAGGAGGCCGCTCCATTTGAAGGGCCTTTAGTTTTTCAATACCTGAAGGAAGAGGTTTTTAAACGGAATCTTTGAGTTCAAGAGCAAAAATCAAACAAAAAAGGCGGAAAAGCAATATAGCTAATCCGCCAAATTTATTGAACTTTCTTGATCGGGGCGAGAGGATTTGAACCTCCGACCCCTTGAACCCCATTCAAGTGCGCTACCAGTCTGCGCTACGCCCCGATTTATTTAAATCTAACACTTTGAAAATGCTATGTCAAGAAATGGCGAACTG
Organism: Deltaproteobacteria bacterium; assembly: GCA_030262895.1. Lineage (GTDB taxonomy): Bacteria > Desulfobacterota > Desulfobacteria > Desulfobacterales > ETH-SRB1 > B13-G4. The sequence goes on from JAJSZW010000039.1 coordinate 12,686, forward strand.
TTTATAACTTAGTGTCTGGACGAAAACTCAAAACACCTGAAATTATAGTCAGTTGGATACTATTCTCAAATCGAAGATTTTTAGCAGTTAGCTTTTAGCTATTAGCTATTAGCCTTTAGCTAACAGCTAATGGCTAATAGCTTTTTCACAAATCTTCACATCGGCAAATAAGCTGAAACTATTGCCGGCATTAAAAAAAATACTTTTCGGACAGGCACTAACTTATCAGTTTAATAATAATTACAGATAAGGCTTTTAGATTGACACAAATACTTCATTTATTTATTATTAATAATTGTGGTAAGTTAAAATGTTTTTTGCTGAATGTCTATATAGTTAGTGCACTGAACAGGAGGGTGAAATGAAACATTATAGAATTATTTTAATGATTATGATTATAGGAATTGCTTCCTTTTTGGCGGGTTGCGCTTCAACGCCAAAGGTAAAAAGAATAGACGTCGATAAAATTATTGATATAAGCGGCCGCTGGAATGATACTGATTCCAGACTGGTTGCTGAGGATATGATTAGGGATTGTCTTAAACGACCATTCTTAGAAAGTTTTAAAAGCAAAAATAAACGGGTGCCTGCATTTATTGTGGGTTTTATAAAAAATCGGAGCCATGAGCATATAAACATTCAGACTTTTGTTAAAGATCTTGAAAGGGCTTTGATTAATTCAGGGCAGGTTCAATTTGTAGCTTCAAAAGGTGAGCGGGGACAGATTCGTGAAGAAAGGCTTGATATGGCCAGACACGCTTCAGAAGATACCATGAAGGGCCCTGGCGAGGAAGTTGGGGCGGATTTCATGTTGATTGGAGAAATAAACACTATCAGGGATGAAGCCGGCGGCAAGGCTGTAATGTATTATCAGGTCAACCTTGAGCTGATTGCCATGGCCAATAACATTAAGGCATGGATCGGCGAAAAGAAGATTAAAAAGCTTATTGAGAAACCAAGATTATCGTGGTAGTTTTTCAAAATGGCGATCAGACAGCATGTTAGAATTGTTCTTCTCATGTCGGGGTTTTTGCTTTTCTCATGCGCTCCCAGCCTTAAGTATTATGCAAAGGTTGATGGATATCTTCTTAATCAGGAATTTGATTCCGCCTGGCATCTGGCAAGGGAAAATACCAAAACTTTTGATAAGCTGAATGCAGTTATTTATTATTTAAATGAAGGAATTCTCGCTCATTTCGCCCGCCGTTATTCAGAAAGCAATCAGAGCCTGACTAAAGCTGAGTCCATTATGGATGAGCTATATACTAAGTCTATTTCAAAACATATCGCATCTTTTATAATTAACGACAACGCTATTCCATATAGAGGTGAAGACTTTGAAAGTGCATTGGTGAATTTATTTATGGCTATGAACTATGTCGGCCTGGGTTCTCTTGAAGATGCCCTTGTAGAAGCCAGAAAGATTGACAACAAATTAAATATGTTCAATGCACAATATGAAGATGATAAAAAAAATGTTTACAGAGAAGATGCATTTATCCGTTTTTTAATGGGAGTTCTTTACGAAGCGGAAGGAGAGATAAACGATGCATATATTTCCTGCTGGAAGGCTGAGAATATATATAAAAATGACTATATTAGAAACTATGGAGTGTCTCCGCCGGTTTTTCTGATTGAGAATTTACTTACATTGTCCCGAGAATTGGATTTTCATGAAGAATTCAGGAAGATTCAAAATGAATATAATGATGTTTTGTTTATTAACCCGATTGAGAAAAAAAGCCTGGCAGAGATATTTTTTATTCACTACAATGGATTGGGGCCTGTAAAAGTTGAAGCATTTTTTCCAGTTCCAATGCCTGATAATTATGTGGCCAAGATCGCTTATCCTGAGTTTAATAAAAGAAGATATCGAATTTCTAAAAGCAGGATTTATCTGGAAAATTTGAGTACCGGTCGTTCATATATTTTTGAAACGGAATTGATGGAAGATATAGCTTCCATTGCTGTAATGAATTTAAAAAACAGGATAAACAGAATTAAGGCAAAAGCCATTGCCAGGGCCACTGCAAAATATCTGGCAGCAAGGCAGGCTTATAAGGCTGCAAAGCGTCAGGGCGGCGAACTGCTTGGATTGTTAGTCCAAGCTGTAAGTCAAGCTGCAAGCTGGGCATCGGAGCAGGCAGATGTTCGCCACTGGAGATTGCTGCCGGCAGAAATCAGGGTTGGAAGAATACTCATTCCTCCAGGAGAATATAAAGGGCGAATAGACTTTGTGGATTCCAATCGTGCGGTTGTTATTTCAAAACAAATCCAAAATTTTACCGTGAAAAAACGTGAAAAGAAATTTTTCATGTTTCGCACTGTAAATTAGCGCCCTTCGGGCGAGCTATTAAGCTGTTGAGCTTATCAGCTATAGACTTTCAGATAGCTGTTATAGTGTTTTTCATATGACTTGATACTGCTTTTCGCAATAAAAACTAATAATATCAATGTGTGAGGCTAAAAAACTACGATCAAGACATATGAAAAACGCTATAGCTGAATGTGTTATCTGTTTGATTTTTTAAGCTAAAGGCTAATCGCTAACTGCTAAAAATCTTCGATTTGAGAATAGCATCCAATTGACTATAATTTCAGGTGGTTTGAGTTTTCGTCCTGGCACTAAATTAGAACGGTTATAGGGGAGTTTGAATTGAGCGGATTTGCTAAACAATTATATTTGGCTGTTTTGTGTACAGTTCTCGTTTTAATAGTGGAAGGATGTTCGATCAGTCAGAGAACACATGAAGAAGAGATCCGGGCAAGAGCGAGTATGGCTTTTGATGAGCTGAAAGCAGAAGAAGGAGGGGGAAAAAGCACGGCTTATTCCAATGAGGATAAGCAAAGCAGATATTCAGACCCGATTGAAGTGGAGAAAAACAGTAGTTTGCAAGTCAAGCAGGGAGAAAGGCCGGACTGGACAGACAAAGAAAGCAAGCTTTATCCTGCTTCAATGTATTTGACCGGCGTAGGATATGGCTCTGACCGCCAGTCAGCAGAAGATAAGGCCCGCTCTGAAATCGCCAAGATATTTTACAGCAATATTCATTCCCGCACCAGTACTTTTCAGGAATATTTGAAAACAACATCTGAAAGCAAAGAAAAAGTTGCAGAACTGTTCGACATTGAAGAGATTACCAAAGTGTCCACCCAGAAGGTCCTTTCCGGAGTTAGAATAGCCCAGGTCTTTCAGCAGACAAAACCGGATAATGTTTTTTATGCTCTTGCGGTTCTCGATCGGAAGCAATCAGCCATGATACTGAAATATAAGATTCAGGAGTTGGACATTGAAATCAGGAGGCTTATCCACAATGCAGAAAAAGAAGAGGACAAGCTTTCAAAAATAAAAATACTAAAGAAAGCTATTCAACAATATATACTGAGAGAGGCTTACGATGCAGAATTCAGGATCGTTAACAAATCCGGAAAAGGTGTTTCATCTGATACCGGTTTTAATGAGATTAAAAATCGTTTAACAACTATTCTGCTCAGGGATTTTCTTATTTTTCTTTCAGTCAAAGGCGACAGGGCAGCGGAAATTCATGAGGCTCTGACTGAAGGGCTAAACAGACAAGGGTTTTCTATTTCTGAGGATTTTAACAAAGCAAGCGTTGTAGCCAGGGGTAATGTGGAAATAAGGCCTATTGAATTCGGGGCACAGGAGTGGAAATATGTCAGGTGGAGGGTATATTTTGATTTAATAGATCAGAAGGGAGGAGCTATATTTGGAAGTGTCAGCAAAACCGGCAGAGAAGGCCATATTAACCTGTCTCAGGCTGAGGATCGCGCTGTTCTTAAAGTAAAAAAAATACTTACAGCCGATATTGCTAATGATATAACTAAATACATTTTTTCGCAGCAGGTTAAGTAATTATTACCTAAATTGAGCGATTTTTTACTCGACCTGCACCAATCTCTTGCGCATCAAGGACTTGCGAAAAGTCTCGACATATCCATTGGTATGCCTACGCTTTTCGCAAACCTTGCTGCATCAAGATCTTGGCACATTTCTTCGCAAAAAATCGCTCAACTTAGGTATTAAAAAAGGAGGAAACCATGAAAACAAAAAGATTAATTATTGGGTTTGTTATTATTGCTTTGGGGCTATTTATTGTCGCTGGTTGTGCAACAACTCCAACCAGAGAAGCAAAAGGGCCGGATTGGATCTGGAAAGGAAGCGGCGCATTTGATGATGCGGAAACAGGGAAGGTTTTTTATGGAGTAGGTATTGCTTCCGGTATCAAGAACAAGGCTCTTGCCCGATCATCGGCAGATGACCGTGCCAGGGCGGAAATAGCTAAAACTCTTGAGATATATGTCGCTGTTTTGGCCAAGGATTACATGGCCTCCACCACAGCCGGTGATATGTCGGTTTCTACGGAAGAACAACATGTTGAACAGGCACTGAAAACTTTTTCAAAAACCACACTTCATGGAGCTATAATTGTCGATAGATGGATGGATCCTAATGATGGAACTTCCTATTCTCTATGCAAACTTGACCTTTTTGCTTTTAATGAAGCGCTAGACAAAAATAAAGAATTAAACAGCAAAGTTCGGGACTATGTGAGACAAAATTCTGAAAAACTTCACAAACAGCTCGAATTAATGGAACAAAAAGAATGAGTTGTCGCTGACTATAAAATCTGGTGACTACTCACGTAGTCAGACCGAAGCTGTTTAGGCTGAAGGCTGAAGGGGTCAGAAAAGCACGATTGCCGTACTTTGGCGGAAATATCTGATTTTTGCACCAAATATGGCTTCAAAATGCACTTTTTCCTAACAGTCTTCAGCCTTCAGTCTATCCACCCGAGTAGTTACAAAATCTGTTTATTTTAACGATAGCTATCAACGCTATATTCCTTCAGAAGGGATGGTATTAAGATGAGAACTCATCGGCCGGTAATATTTTTTGTCATGTTTTTCATATTTTCTGCAGCCTGTCCCTTATTTGCCCAAATTGATGATATGGAGAAGGAATTCTTCGAAGAAGTGGCAAAAATGGAGGAGGATTACAAGCGATTCGAAAAACAGGCTTTTGAAGAATTCCAGCGAGAAGTAAAAGCCATGTGGGAGGACTTTGTTGTCTCTACAAAAAAGGATTGGGTTGAATATTCCGAAGATAAGACCGGCAGAAGCCGTGTAGATTTTGAAGCAGGTGAAGTCTTGGTGGAAGTTGTAATACCAAAGGTAGAGGTTGATCGGGATCCGGACAGTTTAGATAAAAAACTTACAGAGGAAATTGAACGCCTCATCGTTGATAAAGGAAAAAACCGTGATTATGATTTGCCGCCAAAACCTGCAAAAGAAAAAAAGATTCCCCCTTCACCTCTTATGACCTCGCCGGTGCTTGCCGGGCAATTAAAGGACAAAAAAGGCAACCCTGTTACAGAAAAAAACAAAAAAGAGTTTGCAAAGGAAATTGTAAAGACAAAACCTGTAATCAAGAAAGATGTGAAGACTGATAAAGGCGATATGGTCAGAGTGCAGGTTAAATTTTTGCTTGTACCTGATCATATTCGGATTCGCGCAGAAAGATATCTCAACAATGTCAGCCAACAGGCAGAAAGATTTTCTATCTCTGTTCCGCTTGCCTTTGCCGTTATTCATACTGAGTCATATTTCAATCCAAAGGCAACAAGCCATGTGCCCGCCTACGGGCTAATGCAGCTTGTACCGAAATCCGGTGGCTGGGATGCTTACAAATATGTTTATGGCCACGGCAAGGAGCTTTCTTCTGATTATCTTTATGATTCAGATAATAATATAGAACTGGGCTGCGCTTACCTTGGACTTCTAAAAAATCGCTATTTCAGGAAGATCCAAAATGCGGACAATGCTCTATATTGTGCAATTGCTTCGTATAATACAGGGGCAGGAAACCTCAGTAGAGCACTCTGTGGAAAGAAACAGATAAGCTGCGCCGTTGATAGAGTTAATACCATGAAACCTGACAAGCTTTATGTTTATCTTAGAAAAAATCTGCACCATCAGGAGACACGGGACTATTTAAAAAGAGTTTCCGAACGTATGAAACTCTATAAAGAGTGGGAATAAGGGCTCGGTCAAAAATTTACAAACTCCGCTCGCGAGAAATTCGGGCCAGAATTTTTCCAATTAACGAGCATTCAAGCCCAAAAGGAAGATAGCCCGCAAAGCCCAGAACCGGCATTTCAAAGACTTCATATCTATGAACAAATGGAACGTTGTATATCCATTTGGCTAAGCTGAAGTAGTTCCACATTTCCCAAAAACACCCGCAGAATAATGCAGCCAGAGCAGACGATATAACCAGACGCCAGTCTCCCCGGGCAATATCTGAAAAAATATGGTTTTCTCCTGCCGGAATCTGTAGGGATACTATAACTAAAAGCGGTGATATCCACAGGAGGGGAAAAAGATAATCCGGCCAGATACTTATTCCAACCAGGCCTGCGCTGGATGCAATAAAAAGGGATATTGCAACTGGCTTTGACTGAAAAATACCTAAGGGAATTAAATTATTACATTTTTCAACCCATGAAAAACTTTGTATCCATTCGCGGGTTCCAAGAACTGCCGGAAGAACAGTTGAAAAAGAAATTGACGCATAAAAGAAGTATTCCAAAGAGCTGAAATGCAGGCCTATATACTGCCAGTTTTGAACAAATCGGTTCAAATATTCAAAGAACCACCAGAAAGCTGCGCTGACAGGAAAAAGCATAATAAAGTATTTCGGGCGATTGATTATCATGCAGCTCCCCGTGCGTTTATATGTAAGCGCATTTATGACAAGTATGAAGAAGAACCATAAGGGAATAAATGTATGGGGCTGAAATCCTGCAAACCAGGGGAAACGAGTCCATGCAAGGACCCATGCCGTCAAACCTGTGAAGAGCCCTATCCATCCCCACAACGGAAATGGATAAAACTCAGTGGGTTTTGGAGCGACCTGTTTTTCTTTTCTGAAAATTTTTATAAATATCGATAATATTACAGCAACAATAAATAAGCTATAACCGGTAAAAGCAATCCAGGAAAAAGGCGCATGATCTATGTATTGTGTCTCAGGCGGGAATTCCAGATAGCGATTCACAGGAAAACCGGCAAGGGTAATGCCAAGAAAAGGCAGGCCCAGCAAAATTACCGACAGTATGATTAGTTTAATCAGAAGTTTTTTCACAGATGCCTTATATATTGTTTAATCCATTACATCCCGAACTTCATCAAGCAGTTTTCTGTCTTTTTGATATGTTGACATATGCTAACCATTTCAAATATAATATTATAATTGAAGATAATAGAGCAAGGTAAATTTGCTTGTTAATCAATGGTTATCTTTAGAGGGAAGAATCAAAATTAATACACTCGAAATAGAAAAAATGAGTACGATAGATCGTCTTCAGGCTATGGAGGCTCTTTGGGATTCGTTTATGGGAGAAAAATCCGAAATTGATTCCCCTGAATGGCATCGGGACATCATCGAAGAGAGGAAAGATCAAAAACGGTAAAGCAGAATTTATTTCTCTTGAAGAGTTAAGAGCGAGTCGTAAATCATGAGAATTAAAGATGTCGTTACATTGAAAGAAGTTGTTAGTGACCTGAACGACGGAAAGGCTTTTTATGATCAAAAAGAAACTGGCGAACAAGGAGGCCAAAAGATGCTACCATTTGATAAGTGCCCCGTGTGCGGTGGCGAAATGGTCGAAAAAGACGTTGAGAAACTTCTGCGTGGTGGAAAGCACACTGCGGTATTAAGTGTACGCGCTGAAGTTTGCTTGCACTGTGGCGAGCGACTTTATTCCAAAAAAATTATCAGCCGTTTTGAGCAAATTCGATCCAAACTTATGCATCAAGAACTGGCTGATTTTCAGCCGATAGGGCAATCATTCCAAGTTCCCGGCGAATACTCGAATACGCAATGCTAACAAACATTATGTGTAACTACTCACGTAGTCAGGCTGAAGCTGTTTAGACTGAAGGCTGAAGGGGTCAAAAGAGCACGATTGCCGTACTTTGGCGGAAATATCTGATTCTTGCATCAAACATGGCTTTTAATGCGTTTTTTCCTAACAGTCTTCAGCCTTCAGCCTATCCACCTGAGTAGTTACCGTTATGTTATCTTTTCTCCAAACTTAATATTTAAGATGGGTGATCTTGTGCCCCATTACATAACTAATTTATATACAGGGGGGATTGTTCTAAAACTGCAAATGTGAAGGGCATCCCAGAAAACACCCCCAGCTTTACGCCCTGCTCTGCATCTTGCGCGTGCGGCAAACTGTCAAAAAAAGTTGACTATCGATCTGCTTTGTCTTACTTTGAAGTAAGAAGATGAACAATAGTAAGGAGAAAGTTCCTATGGCATTAGCGACACTCACAAGCAAAGGGCAAGTAACGATTCCAAAAGCAGTTCGGAATTCTCTGAATCTACACGCAGGAGACAAACTTGAATTTGTAATCACTGAAACTAGAGAAGCGCTTCTTAGGCCGATCACCAAGAAGGTCGATGATGTATTCGGCAGATTACACAAGCAGGGGAGGAAACCCATTTCTATTAAGAAAATGGACGCTGGGATAAGGCAGAAGATGCAGGATAATTTCAAATGAAGGCATTGGATACTAATGTGCTGGTTCGCTTCCTCGTAAGGGATGACGAGCGACAAGCCGAAACGATCTACAGGATATTCAAACAGGCTGAGTCCGACAAGGAAGTATTTTTCGTGCCTCTGCTTGTTGTCCTTGAAACCGTCTGGGTGTTGGAATCTGTTTACAAGATTCCGAGACAAGAGATACTAGATTCCATTAATGAGCTTATACTGATGCCCATCCTGGAGTTTGAGACACAATCAGCAATTCTGAATTTTGTCTCTTCGGCACGAGAAACCAAAATGGACCTTTCGGATCTTTTAATAGCGCACTCAGCAAAATTTTCGGGCTGTGAATGTGTGCTTACATTTGACAAACGAGCTTCAAACTTCGGACTTTTTGAGCTACTCAGATAGCGCAACTGCGACAAGTGCGCTAATCAAGATTTTGACTCTAACTCGCCGCATTTCACCGCATTATGACGTGGATGATTTCAAGGACGATCTGGCGACCCTGAGTGAACTGGGGCGGTTATGATTGTCATGAGGGTGGGTCATGTCAACCTGCTGATTTCAGAGAATAGCCTATCCAGACCGGTTCTTATTGAAGCGTTACAACGGCAATTTTGAAGTCAAAATCATCCTTCTCAAATGTTGAATACTATCCTGTTTAAGATCTACCTATCCATTAGCCAGCCCGGTCAAGGTGGTTTTCTGTTGACCATAAGCAGCTAATTTGGTATGGATTTACGGATGTTGTGGAGTTTTGTATCATGGGCACAGTGAGGAAGGACATTTCTGGCAAGGACTCGAAAATAAAGCAGGAGGCGCGTATTTTGGAGTGATATGCGCTTTTTCGTACATTCTAATCTATTAGCAGAACCGGCATGCCATCTGAAAGTCTCTCCATGTGCCATTTCCAAGGCTGTCAAAAGAACAATGAAAGATAATTCAATATGGAATCTCCCTTCTTTTTCAAAACTTTGATCAAAACTGTAAAACTGGAGGATGTCCCAAGTTTCCCTAAGCAGACGAGTTGGTATTTTCAGAGAAAAACTTTGTATCGATAAAACCTTTAAAAAGGAATACGATGGGATAAGTGCGCTAATCAAGATGTGACACATTCACTTTATACCAGAGGTCGGCTCAAGGGGGTCAATTTTAGGTTAGCAAAACTAGGTAATTGTCGGGCTTGAATCAGATGAACAAAATGGATATGCTTTTCAAGCTTCTTTTTGGGAATTAAATGAATCAAAAAAATTAGATGGATTTTTTAATTTTATTTTGGAATAAGATAAGAGGAATTAAATTCACGCAACATAACGTCCCTTACACCCCATTACACCCGGGAGGTTTCAACCATGAGCGGTCAAATGATGGATTACAAAGAAAAAGTAATAAAAGAGTTAGAGGATCTTTCGAAGCAGAAGATTAATGAGGTTATTGATTTTATTGGTTACTTAAAGTCCAAGGATACAAAAAGAGGAAGAAATAAGAAAATAGATACCCTTAATACCAAGGATAATGCTCTTTTATCAATTATTGGTATCGGAGAAAGTGCAGCGCCCCATAACCTTGCTCAAAATCATGACAAATATGCTTATGGTGATTTATGAGAAAACCTATTTTCTTTGACAGCTGGGGATGGATAGCGGTGGTGGATCGTAAAGATCCTTATCATGAAACGGCAAAAGCTTTTTATCAGGAGTACGTTAAGGGTGGGGGGATTCCCATAACTACGGATTATATTTTGGATGAAGTTCTCACTGTGCTCCGGAGAAGATTGACACACCAGGTGGTGGTAAAATTTGGAGAGGGTATCTTCCAGTCTGCAAGGGCTCAAAAACTCCGCTTTGAGCTAATTGATAATAGAAGGAGAGAGAAGGCATGGGAATTATTTAAGAAATACCAGGATAAACCTGATATCTCCTTTACAGACTTTACCTCTTTTGTGGTGATGTCCGAATTCAAGGCAAGGAAAGTATTTACTGGAGACGAACATTTTGAAAAAGTAAATTTGGGGTTTAAAAGAGTGCCATAAATGAGGAACATGAATAGCTTGCGGTTTTAAGGCTGAAAATGCGTTGTTTTTTGATGCCCAAAGCCATGTCCTCACTAAGCAATCCTCGAATGATACTCCTTTCCTTCCGCTGATAGGGTGATTGCTTTCTGTCAGCTTCATCCCTGCCCGCCTGGAGGGTAAATCCTGTCCCCGTTGGTAGTTTACTATCATACTGGGGTTAAATCCATTTGAGCTGCTTAACCGGGTCCAAAAATAAACCACACCTGACAGAAAAAAGAGGTTTTAAAGTAGCATAAATATCAATTGGACAGCGAGTTATTTACTTATTTATGGACGTCACGCAGGCCTGACACGCTGAAGTTTGCTTGCACTGTGGCGAGCGACTTTATTCCAAAGAAGTTATCAGCCGTTTTGAGTAAATTCGATCCAAACTTATGCGTCATGAACTGGCTGATTTTCAGCCGATAGGGCAATCATTCCAAGTTCCCGGCGAATAGTCGAATACGCAATGCTAACAAACATTATGTTATCTTTTCTCCAAACTTAATATTTAAGATGAGTAGATCTTTGTGTCCCCTACACAGCCAGCTTTAATTTATACACGGGAGGTTGTTCTAACCCATTTTTCAGACGGCCAGGGCAGGTGGTTTTCTGTTGAGCATAACCAGCTAATTTGGTATGGATTTTTGAGTAAATCCCTTAGGAAAGAAAAAGATATGTTGACAGAAATGCGACTACAGATAGACGATTCTATCCTGCTATCACTGAAGGAAAGCAAAACCACCTTTATTAAAGAAATGCTTTTTCAGCATGCCATCCAATTATATCGAAAGCATAAATTAAGCCTGGGGAAAGCCGCTGAACTTGCTGGATATACCCGCCTGGAATTTATCCGGAAGCTTCAAGCGGAAAATGAGCCAATCTTTGATTACGATGAAGCGCTAAAACCACCCCGCATATTGTTCAAGAGTAACATCTATGAAAGTTGTATCCAATACCACACCAATTATTTCTTTATCCACGATAGGCCGGATTTCGTTACTTCATCAGTTATTCGGCAAAATCTATATTCCACGAGAGGTCTATAATGAGCTCAAATCTAAAAAAGCAATCAATGCATTTAACAAAGTATTAGAAACAAAATATTCCAAAACCAAGACTTATAACAACTTAGGCATGGCTTTGTCTGAACTGGTGAGATACCAAGAAGCATTGGAGGCTTTCAGAAAAGGAGGAAATGAGGCGCGAGCTTATAATAACCTGGGATGTATATATTTAGAGGAAGAAAAGTTTGAAAATTTGAAAAAGCCATAAAAATTAACCCTGGTTTTTATTTAATAGCAAGCGAAAACTTAAAAAAAGCCGGAATAGCTGATGAATGGCAATAGTCTTCACAAAATGAAAAAGCAAAATAATATACTGCCACTTTTTTTAATTGTGGGTATTCTGTATACGCCACTTATCTTCATTGGTGTTTCTAACTCGTTTAATACTACACTACAATTATATGAAGCCCCCCCAGATTGGATTAATATTGCTCGTCTAATAAATGGCGTTTTAGCTCTGCTGTGTATAGTTTATGTGTTTATATTTGAACGTAAAATATTAACGGAATCACCCGGAAAATTAATAAAGAAAGGTAGTGACCCAGAATTAGTGGCCATGCTCTGTGGGGCAGCGCTTTGTGAGGCTCCCGCATGTTTTGCTTTTTTCTTTTTCATGTTTGGTTTATCGGTTGTTGACGTATATGTTTATTCAGCATTGTCCTTTGCAGCTATACTTGGCTGGGCTTGGCGTTATCGCCGGTTGTTGATACCCACGCCCGTTGATGCCGAACATAAGCACACAACAGAGAACACCTTAATCATACCAAAATCTTCAAGTGTTAATACCAATACAATGGTCCGATCCTACACGGTTGTTCTTGGCATATTAGGCTCAATATCGTTTTTATTGCTCGCAATCAAAATCGTGTTGGTTTTCTACCCACCAGAAGATTATTTAGGCCAAAAACAAATGATAATGCTTATAATACCCCTTTATTTATTCTTTTCATTATCATGCTGGATTACGACAATTTTACGAATAAAGAAATCTCCCTTAGCAAGTCTTGCCACGAGAGCAACCAGTTGTATTCTCATCGCCTGGTTTCCATTTGGAACCGCAGCCTTTTTTTACTGGATTGGAAAAATAAGAAAAAGAGAGAAGATGGAATAGCCTAACCGCTTTTTAAGCGAATTGCTGAGCTGCTTTGTTGCATATAAAAACAGCGCAACCCCTCAAAATATTGAGAACACTATGTTGAGCAATCCTAATTCTGTCAATTTATTCAACCACCCAGACCGTACAGTTCCGCGCATACTTAACGATCTTGCTGGAGACACTGCCACAGAGGAATTCCTCGCTTCGTGAAAGCCCTTGTCTTCCAACTTAGCTAATTTAACATAAAAAATGGGGATATAATCCCGAGTGATTTAATTGGTTTTCAATAGAGGAAAAAACATTTGTTTTTTCCTCATCAATTTCAGCACGTCATAACCCTTGATTTTCAAGGGTTTTTTTATGCCAAAAATAAGTAGGAAGAGCCTTGGAATATACCAAGATATCAGTTTGGCTGACGTTAATACAGAATATCAAGAAGCCATGAAAGGTTTTCCGGTAAAATAAAGAGTTAGGGTTGACGTTCATGATTTTATAATCTACAATGTAGAACATAAAAGAATGGAGGTTTACCAATGAAAACAGCAGTTGTCCGTGCACGGATTCCAGAAACATTGAAAAAAGATTTTGAGGCGGCTGCCGCTACCCATGGCTGGAACCTAAGCCACGCCATTCGACAATTGATGAACCAATATGTGGCGCAAGAAAAAGAAATGGTCCGCCGGCACCAGGAGACCTTAGAGGCCATTGAAGACATTGAGTCCGGTCGAGTCGTGGATGGCAAAAAAGTGCTGAACTGGCTGTCTGGTTGGGGTACCGATGATGAACAAGAGCCGCCCCGATGAATCTGATATTTTCCAAGGCGGCGGTACACGATCTGGTGAGACTTCGCGATTTCATCGCGCAGCACAGCCCAGAGGCCGCCCAACGGGTAGCCCAAAGATTACGTGGAGCCATTCAAAAGCTGGTGGACACGCCTCAAATTGGTCGACCTGTAGATAATATGCTTGGTGAAATCCGGGAATTGATATTCGGTAAATATGTAGTTCGCTATGAAGTAAGACAGCGGTATCTCTATATTCTCAGAATTTGGCACGGAAAAGAGGAACACTGATCCCACAATTAAGCTGGACTCATTTGATGCCGGGAATCCGATATTTTTTAGGGTGACAGGGTAAATCTCCATGACATGCTGAAAGAACGCAAAATTGTCAAAAAGCACGAAAAAGAGCGACGTGCAAATAATAAGTTTTGTTCTGGTAACTCTCATTTTCTATGAAAATCCAAAGTGGTGTTGTTATGAAAGAAGAATTCTGAAAATGGCGACAATCCACAATACCACAGCAAGAACAATGCTAAGCAATACTGCTGCGCTGCCAAGATCTTTCGCACGCTTCGCAAGGACATGATATTCTGGAGACGCTATATCCACAACCGACTCAATTGCCGAATTCAACAGCTCGACAACCAGAACAACAGTAGTTGCCAGAAAGAGTAGTCCCTTCCACACCAGAGATAGTGGCTTCCAAAGAGGAATAATGATTTTCAGCTCTCTATAGGAGCACTATTTTCTCCGTTTCTATCGAATGCAATTATGTATAGCCTCGACAACGAAATATTTGGGCACGATTCTCATGAAGGTTGGCTCGTGGCAACCTGCTGATTTTATAGAATAGCCGATCTATGCTGGTTCTCATTGAGGCGTGACAACGGTAATTTTGAAGTCAAAATTATCCCTCTCAAATGTTGAATGCTATCCTGTTTAAGACCTACCTGTCCATCAGCCAGCCCCGGCAAGGTGGTTTTCTGTTGACCATAACCAGCTAATTTGGTATGAATTTTTGGACTCTGGGGAGTTTCGTGTCATGGGCACAGTGAGGAAGGGTATTTGTGGCAAGGAATCATAATGAAGTGGGAGGCGCGTATTTTGGAGAGATGTGCGTTTTTTCGTACATTCTAATCTATTAGCAGAGCCGTCACGCCATCTGAAAGTCTCTCCATGTGCCATTTCCAAGGCTGTCAAAAGAACAATGAAAGATAATTCAATGTAGGATGTCCCTCATTATAACGTCCAGTAAAACGTCCCGGCACAAGGATCAGCCCCATACGGTGGGATGAGTTTATTGGCAGAAAGGCGTCAAGAAATTTTAACGAGGATGAAATTATCAATTTGTGATAGACTTTTTTATGATTAAACAAAAAGACATAAAATTCTCAAGACATGCGAAAAGGCGTATGAAGCTATATGGAATTTCTGAAGAAAATGTGTTGAATGTCCTGAGAAATGGCAGAAAAGAAACATCAGAGGATGGGAAAATATTTTTCCTTCATGATATTAATGAGAAATTCAAATATCCTGTAAAGGTTATTACGGTTCAGGGAGATAAGGCTCTTGTTATTGTCAGCGCTTATCCATTGAAAAAGAGGAGGAAAAAATGAGAGTAAGTTATGATAAAGAAGTGGATGCGCTCTACATTGAGTTGTCAACTCAAAAGCCTGATGGTGTAATTGAAATTGAAGAGGGGATCAATATCGATGTGTCGTCTGATGGAAGTATTGTTGGCATTGAATTCATTGATGCCGCAAAGAAAATGCCGTTGGACAGCTTCTTGAAATATGAAATTGATGGTGAAAGCATCGGGCTGATGGCAATGATGCAGAAAAACAAAAACGATTCACCTTTGAGCTTTAAGCTTTAAGCTACAAATTGCCAACTACGAGCTACCAGCTATCAACTATGAACTACAAGCCACGAACTATATGCATTATCACTGGCACCCTCGCTGAATATGGTCTTCTTTACTGGCTAATGAAAGTTTATAATAAACGGTTTTCCGCTTTGCATGGGAGGAAAAACATGGAAGATTTGCTGAGACGCATCACTTTTAACAAAGATGTTCTTTGTGGAAAACCTATCATTCGTGGCCTGCGAATGTCTGTCGAAGCGGTACTAAAACTGTTGGCCGAAGGAGCTACCGAGCAAGAGATTCTGGAAGATTATCCCGAGCTTGAGCCAGATGATATACGTGCCATCCTGCTCTACGCACAGCACATGGTTGCGAAAGAGGATGTTTTTGATCGGGTTGGAGCTCAGGGATAACTGTTATGAGGTTCTTCTTGTGGGACGTTACCCAACTAACATTAATTTATATACAGGTGGTGTTCTAAAACCGCAAATGTGAAGAATGTCCCAGAAATTCATATGTGTCAAACGTAGATCTGACCCCTTTGCTCATATTGTGGAAAACCTATCATTCGTGGCCTGCGAATGTCTGTCGAAGCGGTACCGAAACTGTTGGCCGAAGGAGCTACCGAGCAAGAGATTCTGGAAGATTATCCCGAGCTTGAGCCAGATGATATACGTGCCATCCTGCTCTACGCACAGCACATGGTTGCGAAAGAGGATGTTTTTGATCGGGTTGGAGCTCAGGGATAACTGTTATGAGGTTCTTCTTGTGGGACGTTACCCAACTAACATTAATTTATATACAGGTGGTGTTCTAAAACCGCAAATGTGAAGAATGTCCCAGAAATTCATATGTGTCAAACGTAGATCTGACCCCTTTGCTCAAAAACCTTGCAAATACCGGAACCTGGGGTTTAGCTGCACTTAGCAAGCTGCCGAATTCAGGCATAGATTTTGAGAAGCTGTCTGAATCCGAACGCCGGAGAATCAATACCCTCCCTGCCATGATCTATCATGGGGTAAAAACAGAAGAAGCTGTGCTGATGCGGATGAATTCCGCGCCTCGGAGCGTGGCTGAAAGATTGGGCGAGGAATTCAAAGCAAGCGCGGGCAAGGATGCAGGTGGGATTTCTGTCAGCGGAGCCCGCGATTTCCTGAAAAGCATGCAGAAAAGCGATTGGGCAAGGATTCGTCCTAAAGATGCTTCTCTTTCGGGGGCAGAATATAAAAGTGTGTGGGAGTTGTTGTCAGGCAAGCGACGTTAATTTAGTTCGGGCTGAATGAATATGGCATTTTCTGCACTGTAACATTTCTATTGAGTAGG
>JAJSZW010000040.1 GCA_030262895.1 Deltaproteobacteria bacterium
CCCGAACTCCCGCACCTTCCTCCATAGTAAGTTATTTACTTGCTTATGGACGTCCCGACCAGTTCCTTAATATTTTATTTCCGTCTTCTTCGATTCCTTTTGAGACATTACAGATATTTGAATGCCATGTTGGTGATAGCTTGATTACGCCATCTTTTGTTTTCATGTAGCAATCAGCGTTAAACAAAAATTCAACGAAACAATTTCCATGATGTGCATCTGGAGCAATTAGCAACGGGGAAATTTCATAACCACTCTGCCAGTTCTGGTTCAGAGCTTTCTTATCATAATGATATAGGAAAGCATAATCCTCCAACTGTGGGGTATGCGAGAAGATGGAGAATTCAAGATCAGAGATGCTGTTTTGGCATATCTTTTTTAAATCGTTTACAATTTCCCTCGTTGCCTTTTTTAAAATTTTGTCCCAGATGTTTTCACTTTTTTTGAACTGAGCTATAAGACTCGTAAATCCTAACTTGGACCGTCTTATATCTCGAATTTTTAACTCAAAGCCTTTGTATGCCAGTTTTACACGAGATTGTTCGTAAATATCATTTCTGCGTTTTATCTCTTGGTCATAGTACCGCGAGAGAATCGCAAGTATTTCATCGATGCTTTTCAACGTAAGGAAGGCACCAATTAGTTCATCCAACTCATAAGATGTAAGATCGTTTAAGAGCATATTATTTCTTTTCCACTTTACGGCAGGAGTAACCTGCCGCAAACATTGCAGAGCACTGAGTTTGAAAGACCACTGAGCAATTTGCGGAACAACTACATTTCAAACACCGCCACGCTGTTTGTGGTCAGATTGACCCCATGATCAGGCAATTGGTAGTCTTTACCCATTGTAATATTAAGGGTGATTTTTCTTCATATATTTTTCATTAATATAGGAAGTTTGATGCTCCAATTCTGGGAATAGAGCACCTTTGTGGATACCTAACCTATTTAACTCGTCTTTAATCTTGGACTTATACTCTTGTGGAATGACAAAACTCTTTAAAAACTTATCATTTCCAGGTAATTTTTTATTCAGGTTATCTAACATTAATGGTTGTGCAATTGGGTTTGGAGCTAAAGGAGCATAACTACCTCCATTAATAGTAAATACACTTTGTTGAAAAACCATTCTGTTATTTAATCTATATGGATATACAGCAACTGGATAAGATAGTTTTTCCCATAACTTCTCGTCACAATTATTCTTTTGATAATTTTTAACATGTTCTTCTAATTTGCCAACAATTTGTTTGCCAAATTTATATTCGTATGTAATTAACTCGAAGAGTCGATATATATCAGATTTATTTACAATTTCTGCTCTCGCAATAACTTCTTCGTCGTCAGGTAGATAAATTGAACCTCTTCTACTTGGGTTAACGTTCAAATTAAGTTTAGCGGAACTAAGAGCAAATAGCCTTGCATCTTTGTCTTTAGTGTCTTCTTCTGTATCACTAACAGCAAAGTATAACGCAAATAGAATCCCCTCACTCCAATCTAAAAGTCGTGTTGGCAAACCAAAATGTTGTAAAAGACAAAGCCACTCAAATGTTGTATTATAAATTTTTCGATATTCTGGCTTTATTAGCTGAATGTGCTTAAACATGTTGAATTCGTCATATATTAATTGGTTGCAGTTATTACGTCTAAATACTCTTGGTACAAGATTCCAGCATTTATCTTGCTGACCACGAAACCAAATTCCTTGAAGGAAGTTTGTTTTGTTATTGTAGAGGCCCTCAAGATGCTTTTCTGTTTCATCTGCGATTTTTATGACATCTGCAACACCTTTAATTTCAAATTCTGAAGTCATAAATTATCCTGTCAAAATAATTTTGGAGGTAGTTAGTAAAAGCCTAACATATAGTAGTCTGCCGAATAGTTGTCTTATAATACGGCTAATCTATGTACAAAATTGTTTTATACGGCTGTTGGGTCGTATAAAACGATCTATTTGTGGATTAGACATCTTTTCCCATTCAACATTCGATGTTCATTTTTTTCAGCCCTGCCTGGACGCAGTATTATCCCATACCCCCGGGATTTTGGCGTTGCAGAACCTGCATTTATTACCTGATAGATTATATGTCGGCAAGAAATAGCCCTCGCGTTCAATCAACAACTTGCTGCAATTGTGACAATAGGTGTGATTCCCTTCATGGTTTGGAACATTGCCGACATAGACATACCTGACACCCTCCTTCATAGCTAATTCGCGGAAACGAGTCAATGTTGAAACCGGTGTGGGCGGCAGCCTGTCAAGTTTGTACTTAGGGAAAAAACGTAAAAAGTGCAGCGGATAGTCGGGCCCTATGTTGTCAAGTATCCATCCGCACATCTGTTTTATCATTTCTTCATCATCTATATATCCCGGCACCACCAGAGTTGTGACTTCTAAATGAATTTTTTGCTCATGCAGCGTCTTTAAAGTGTTTAACACAGGTTGAAGCCGCCCGCCATTCAATTTTCTGTAAATGTCATCGCTGTATGATTTAAGATTTATATTTGCGCCATCC
Organism: Deltaproteobacteria bacterium; assembly: GCA_030262895.1. Taxonomy (GTDB): domain Bacteria; phylum Desulfobacterota; class Desulfobacteria; order Desulfobacterales; family ETH-SRB1; genus B13-G4. Next base: position 2,520 of record JAJSZW010000040.1, read on the forward strand.
AGCACTTTGCACAACTCAAGAAGAGGTTTTTGGTTAATGTAACCGTTTGAAATCCAAAGGTTATGCAGCCCTTTTTCCTTTGCTTGTCTGGCGATGTCAATCATGTATTCAAAAAAAGTGACTGCCTCTGAATATGTGTATGCAATAGATTCAGACCCCAAACGCTGGGCTGTCTCTACTGCTTCAGCAGGAAAAAGCTCATGATGACGCACTTCATGAGGCTTTGCCTGTGAAATTTCCCAGTTCTGACAATTTAAACAGCGGAAATTGCATCCCGCAGCAGCAAGGGAAAAAACCATTGACCCTGGCCTGAAATGAAAAAGCGGTTTTTTTTCTACAGGATCGTTATTGACAGCACAGGGATTTCCATAGGCCAGGCTGTAAAGCTTGCCGTTTATATTAACCTTGGAACGGCATACACTGCGATCGCCCGGTGCAAGTATGCAACGATGGGGACAGATGCCGCAAACAACCTTGCCATCATCTAATTTGTCGTAAAGAAATCCTTCGTGCGACCATTTCCATAATGTTTTTGGAGCGTCGTTTTTGAACACTTTGCCGCGGATGTCATCGGGACCGGATATAAAGCGCTTGTCCCCGGCAAAAGCCCGGCACACATCGGCAAACATTGCAGTGGACAGCAATGCTCCGCTATAGTAAAGAAAATCCCTTCTGTTTATATTTTTCATTATGCCTTATGTGCTCCAATAACAATCAAACTTGCCAGTTTCAAAAATATCAATCCTGCCGCAGCCCAGATAAGCCCAAAATAGGGCAAAAGGATCAGACTGGTAATCAGGATGCCGCAGGCAGCACCAATTAAATCGGCTGAAAAAGATCTGGTTACAGCGGAATTTCCGCCCCCTCCCAGATGGAGAGCCACAGGGAACTGAAACCCGCATGCAAGCGAAATCATGAAGCCGAAAACAAGAAAAAAGAATGACGGCAGATGATCCCCACCTATCTTCAGTGCCAGTATCAAAATGCCCATCAGGGTAATGAGCAGACCATCGGTCAGCACCAGTATCTGTTTTCCACCTTCACGCAGTCTATCGCCCAGCAATGCCCCAGGCAAAAGACCAGCCAGAAAGACCGTTATAATCAGTCCTATTTGAAAATATATATAACCATAAAATATCTGAAAAGCAAAGATGATCAGTATTTCGCTTCCCATGGTCATTGCTCCTGTTGAAAAAAGTACAAATTCCTCCCGCTTAATCCGAAATAGATATATAATGGTGAGCCCGGCAAGGCCGGCAATAAATCCAACAGGTGAAGTGGAAAATTTGGCAAACCACTGTGAAAACATCAGCCTCATCAAAAGCGGAGAATCATCGCTGTTTTTTGGTGTATTCGGATCCATTAGATTATTTAAGTCTGAAATTCTTTCTTTAGTCAGATTCCCGTAATAATAGCCTCGTATGTACCGGGCAATAATACCTTTTTCTGCAAGTCTTGCAGGGATATCTGTTTTGATTGAAATATCCCGGCACAGGAAAAATATCTTCAGCCCAGGCATAAGCAAGACATGCTTAAAATGATTTTTTACGGTATTGTATAGAGAAGAAAGCTTCTGCCGCTGTGGTTCGGCAAGGTAATTATCATAACCTTCCATAGAAAAACTCAAAACACCATCCGGCGCAAGGTGCCTCTTTACAAGGCTGAAAAACTGATCTGTAAAAAACCTGTTTACCTGAAATGTGTCCGGCTCCGGTAAATTTAAGATAATGGCATCGTAAATTTTGTCCGAATCCGCAAGAAAGGCCCTTCCATCCTGATTGATTACATTCAATCCTTCAATATTTTCGATCAGACCGAATTTGAACTGTACAGCAGTAATTCCCGGGTCAAGCTCAACATAATCAACTGTTTTAAGACCATGCTTTTTCAACTCCTTCATAATGCCGCCCTCGCCGGATATTAAGAGAACGCGCTGCGGATTATCCAGTTGAGCCAAAGGGTAATGTATAGTTTCTTCTGCAATGCTTTGATTCTGGGTGCTGAATACAGGGACTCCATCAGTAAGAAGAGTGTACTGCCCATTATCCTGATGAACGGCAATTCTTCCGTAACGGGATTCACGATAATGAACCAGCTTCCCCTCGGAAGGCGCAAGCGAAAAGGGTTCAAAAAAAATACCCGCTGCAAGGACTAATAATGTGATAGCAGCACCTGGAATAATTTTTAAATATTTTCTCTGCTTTCCGGTTAATGAAAAAAGAAGAAATGATGCGGCAACAAGCGGAAGGTTGGCAATAAATATAGCCTTGAGAGGAGTAACCAGAAAAACAAGCGCAAATGAAAAAAGCGCTCCTCCGGTTATATCTCCTATATTGTCGGTAATATAAATGCGTGTGCCTGAATAATCCGGTGTTTCCGCTCTTAGCACAAAAAGGCTGTAAGGAAGAATAAAACCTATAAGCAGGCAATATGGAGCAATGGTTAAAAATATGTAGGCAAGGGTAGGATAAAAACCAACCGAACTGCCGTGAACAAAGAAAAAGTCGCGCAATTCCCGAATGCTATAAATCTGAATCACGGACAGAGCCGCCAGAATGAAAGAAAGCCGGCAGAGTCTGCTTGAACTGGCCTCCCAGTAGCGCGGCGTAATCAGATGCGCTACAAGCGTCCCTATACCGCCAAGTATCAACCAGTTGAAAAGTATTAAAGAAATGACAAACTCGTTACCGTGGAACTGGGCAAGAAATTCGCGTATAGTTATTAATTGCACCACAATTGAAGAAATGCCGGCGGCAATGACAACCAGCAGTGTAGCGCGTTCATTTTTCTTCATCAAAATACTGAACCTGGTAGATCTTAACTTCCGGTTTATCATTTCGCCAGGCATCGGCTGACATCCCGGCCTTCATACAGAGATGGCCAAGAAATTCTTCAGGTTTAGGCACCTGTTTCCATACCTGTGGCAAAAAAGTTGCGTTGGCAAAGCCTTTCCGGATAATTACACCATCAACATTAACTCGCAGTTTTGAAACCAGGTCATCACCATCTATGTATTCAAGAGGCTCCGGCGGGGTAAGAATGCTTACCTCTATGTCAACATGCTCCAGCTCTTCGGCTCTCAGGGGAGAAAATCGCGGATCACGAAATGCAGCACTGATTGCATTACGCCCGACCCCATCTTTGACAGGTTCAGATGCAGTTATATTGCCAATGCAGCCTCTAAGCTGATCATTGATCTTTAAGGTAACAAAGGTGCCAAAATGCTCCTGAAAACAATCCTCTTTAAGCGCTTCTTCCAGGGCTTTGGACTCGACAGGGTCTATCTTTTTATTCAGCTTTTTCATAAGCGTATGCCGCGCAAGCCTTACCAGCGCCTGCCCCTGCTTATCAGTAAATCTGTGATCCGTATTTTTTTTATCATCCATAAATTTATCTCCATAAAATGCTATGGCTGCATAGCCGACAACTTGACTGCGCCCGCCGCAGGTATCGCCGCTGTTTGAATAATGCAGCAAAACCGGCTGCCATCCATATTGCCGGGCCAGGCTTACAAGAACAAGAACCGGCACTTTCCCGCACGCATAATTATAACCCTTCAACAAATTGTCTGCATCCAGATTTAATATCATTTGAATGGTTTTTTTGTCTTTTTCAATAGCCTCGGTATATTGTAGAAAGTGGGAAAGGTCTGTACTGGCCACAAGAAGCGTGTTTTGATCTCGAAACATATCTATTTCGCGCGTGAGACCGCCAATATTTCCCTTGCTGATTACAATCGGAATGATCTTAAATTCCTTTAAATAATACTGCAAAAAAGGCAGCAAGACCTCCAGTGAATGTTCGCCAAGATCAGAAGCCTTGTTTGCGTGAAACAATTCTGACCGGTTTCGCAGTTTTGCAGCATCGTTATGCAGAAAAACCCTTCCGAGAGGAGTCTGGTAAGCAGTCACATCGCTGATTGCTCCGTTTATAAAACCTACTCGATGATCCGGGCCAAGCAAAATAACTTTTTTAAACTGCTTTTCGCTGAGAACAAGTGATGCATGGGCTGCTGTAAGCCCGGAGCATGGATATCCTGCATGGGGCAGTATAAGAGCCTTCAGGTATTTTCCTGATGGGATCTTTACCTGAGTTTTTTTTGCCCGGCTGGTTAGACTATCAATATTTTTGAGCAAATCAGATTGACTGGAAGGATAAAATCTACCTGCAAAAACGGCCTCGCGAATATCATCCGCAAGTGCAACCCCTGTGCAGAGAAGAGATAACATGCACAAAACCAGGAAAAACTTTATAATCGGATTGAATGCCTGCTTCATGAAGCGACCCCGCCTGTAAAACTGTGAACCGTGAATGGGTACCAATAAATACAATGAGCGAACAATACTGTCAAACTAAAACTCGTTAATCTCCTCACTCGAAACTGACCTATGGTAATATAGGGTTTTTATTGACAAGTCCGTGTAAATAAAATTATTGATGGCTTTTTACAGTGAACTCATAAAAAGTTTTTTTTACTGGTATTGAGAATTTTGGGAGAGATAAGGATCGGCATTTATGAAAGATAAATTAGGATTGTATTACTATCCATTTCCGGACAACACACGTGTTCGCATGTATGTTAGCGAAATTCATGACAAGATATGCTTCAAGTTCTGGAATGCAGATGCACCTGAAATATGGGACAAACAGAGCTGGGTTCCCTATGAAGAGATATTAAAAGCAACTGCCGCTTACAAAGACAAAAAACGCAATCCAATCGAGGCGTATGATATTGAAGTAGCAAAAAATCTTATCAGGGAAGATAAGGAAGAGCTGGAAAACGCAGAAAAATAATGCGTCTCCCCCCAGTAGGAGACCTTTGAAAAATGCTCAATTTTGTTCAAGTCCAAGGAAGGCGAAAATTTTAAATGCAGGAATACATTGAGTATTTCGAGGCTTAAAATTTGAGCCTGACGCCGAAATTGGGCAAAAGGGGGCGTTTTGCAAAGGTCTCGGTAGATCAGTTCCGCTTACGTAGCCGAATGGCGACAGGGGTCACTTCCACCAGTTCATCATCGTTGATAAAGGCAATGCAGTCTTCAAGGCTCAGGCGATGCGGCGGGGTGAGCGTGACGCTTTCATCCGTACCAGAGGCCCGCATGTTGGTCAATTGCTTGCCCTTGGCCGGGTTCACCACCAGGTCGCCGGTCCGGGAACGTTCACCTATGATCTGGCCACTGTAAACCTTGACTCCTGGCCCAAGAAAGAGCATACCCCGTTCCTGCAGGTTGAATAAAGCATAGGCCACCGTGGTGCAGGCATCCTTAACCACAAGCGCGCCATTGCTGCGATTTAACATCTCGCCGGCAAATGGGCCGTAACCGGCAAAAACATAATTCATCACCCCCATACCCCTGGTATCGGAAAGAAATTCGCTGCGGAACCCGATAAGGCCACGGGTTGGAACCTTGTAAAGCAGCCTGATTATCTCGTTGCGACGGCTCATCTCCAGCATTTGTCCTTTCAGTTTGCCCAGCTTTTCTATGACCGCTCCCTGATACTGTTCATCCACATCAATGGTCAATTCTTCATATGGTTCCTGCAGTTGGTCGTCTTCTTCTTTCATGATGACCTGTGGCCGGGTTACCTGAAACTCGTATCCCTCGCGCCGCATTTTTTCGATAAGGATCGAAAGGTGCAGCTCCCCACGACCTGAAACCTTAAAGCCGGCGCCGGCTCCCAGCGATTCAACGCAGATGGCGACGTCACACATGGTCTCCCTGTACAATCGTTCCTTCAGATGGCGGGAGGTAACGAATTTGCCCTCAAGGCCGGCAAAGGGAGAATTGTTGGGAATGAAATACATCGACACTGTGGGAGGATCGATATTAATGATTGGAAGTGGTCTGGGATCATCCGGGTCGGTGAAGGTGACGCCCACGTTGATGTCGTCCATACCGGCTACAGCCACAATTTCTCCGGCACAGGCTGTCTCAACCGGTACTTTTTGATCCCCCTCGAACCGGAATATCTTGGTAATGCGGGCCGGAGCAAGACTGCCGTCCCGCTTTGCCACCGCAATATTTTGATTGATATTCATGGAGCCGTTTACCACCCTGCCAATACCGAGCTTGCCCAGATATGCTGAGTAATCAATGGTATTCACCTGTAGCTGGAGCACGGCCTGCGGGTCACCAGCCGGCTGCGGGATATAAGCGATGATTTTTTCAATAAGCGGCACCATGGATGCGCTGTCAATGGGATCGTCAGGATCGTTGATGGCGTATCCAGCCTTGGCCGAAGCAAATACCACCGGAAAATCGAGCAGTTCGTCCGGAGCCTCCAGCTTGACAAACAGATCGAACACCTGATCCACGGCCCAGTTCGCCCGGGCCGCGGGCTTGTCAATCTTGTTGATTACCACCAGCACCGGAAGCTGGATAGCCAGGGCCTTTTTCAGCACAAAATAGGTCTGTGGCATGGGGCCTTCCTGGGCATCCACCAGTAGCAGGCAACCGTCAGCCATGCGCAGCACCCGCTCAACCTGGCCACCGAAATCAGCATGGCCGGGAGTATCGATGATATTGATTACGTAATCCCGGTATCGGAAAGAACCGTTCTTGGAGGTTATGGTGATGCCGCGTTCCCGCTCCAGGTCCATGGAGTCCATGAGCCGTTCGGTCATGGCCTGGTTGTCGCGAAACATGCCGCTCTGCTTAAACAACTGGTCAACAAGGGTGGTTTTGCCATGATCGACATGGGCTATAATCGCTATGTTTCTAATAAATTTTTTATCCATAATTTCACTGGAAACCGTGAACGGCTACCTCATAACATACTGTTTATCTTGTATAATCCGTACTGCAAACATATTCCCTGATTTTTATTCAGAGCATAAACATATCTTTGTCTCTAACCAGTTGTGCCAATGCAATTTTATAAGGATTGCCTGGAGCAAGGAAGGAGCTGGTGATCGATGAAAATTTAATAGCAGAGTCTCATACTGTGTACGGGAACGTCCTACCATGACGTTAAGCAGTCAATCTGTTAAAATAACACTTTTATTTACAATAGCAACATATTTTTTATCTGGAAAACCCTTTGACCTGAAAGTTTTTTTATACGATAATGTCGAAAAAATTCGGAATAACGAGCTTACCCTAAGAACCAGTTGAGATGATAAATTTTCTGAAATGATCCACATCACTCCCACAATTGCAATTAAAGAAAATGAAATCAAATTTGATTTCATTCGGGCATCCGGCCCGGGCGGGCAGAATGTAAATAAAGTAGCAACGGCGGTTCAGCTTCGTTTTGATGCTAAAAATTCACCTGCCTTTTCCGATGATGTCCGCAACCGCCTTATTTGCCTTGCCGGCAGAAGAATTACTGAACACGGAATTCTCATTATAGAGGCAAAACGTTTTCGTTCTCAAAAACAAAACCGAAAAAACGCAATTAATCGTCTTATAAAATTAATCCGAAAAGCATCTGAAAAGCCTAAAACCCGAATTAAGACTAAACTCTCTCTTGCATCAAAAAAACGTGCCATGGAAGCTAAAAAGCATCGGGCTAAAATAAAAAAGATGAGACGACCTGTTTCAATGCACAATGATTAAAACCAATTTTGTTTACGGAGGATTTAAGATGATCATTGGAACACCTAAGGAAATTAAAGACAATGAATACCGAGTCGGGATTACCCCTGGAGGTGTGCGCCAGCTTGCTCAGGCAGGGCATCAAGTGTTTGTCGAAACAGGTGCGGGAGAGGGCAGTGGTTTTTCAGATGAGGAATATGAAACTTCCGGGGCAAAAATCGTGTCCACCGGCGCCGAAGCATGGAGCGCTCAAATCGTTGTAAAGGTAAAAGAACCTCAATCAACAGAATATGATTTTATGAGGCCGGATCTAACGCTTTTTACCTTTTTGCATCTGGCGGCAGACGAGCAATTAACACGCGAGATGATGACAAGAGGAGTTACCGGAATCGCTTATGAAACTGTTGAGCTTTCAAACGGGCATTTACCACTGCTGACACCCATGAGCGAAGTTGCGGGTCGCATGGCAATCCAGATTGGTGCCCACTATCTGGAAAAAGAAAATGGCGGCCGTGGCAAGTTGCTCGGAGGCGTACCTGGCGTACGCCCGGCTGACGTGGCAATTATCGGCGCAGGAGTTGTAGGAAAAAACGCAGCACAAATGGCGCTGGGCATGGGAGCGCATGTAATGGTGATTGATATTGATATAGATCGGCTGCGTTACCTTAATGACGTGCGCTCAGGAAGACTGATCACACTGAGCTCAAACCCTCTTAATATTGCCGAGACAGTCCACAGGGCAGACCTGCTGGTGGGCGGAGTGCTTATAAAAGGGGCAAAAGCGCCCAGGCTGGTGACACGCGAAATGATAAGCACAATGAACCCGGGCAGTGTGGTTGTTGATGTTTCTGTGGATCAGGGCGGCTGCATAGAAACCACCAGGCCAACCACTCATTCAAATCCAACTTATTTGGTTGACGGTATCATTCATTATTGTGTATCCAATATTCCGGGCGCTGTTCCGAGAACAAGCACGTATGCTCTCAGCAACGCAACCCTGCCATATGTCCTAAAGCTGGCAAGTATGGGACCGGAAGCCGCAATTAAAGCTGACCCATCTTTGGCAAAAGGAGTCAATATCTATAAAGAAAAAATAATTTACCAGGCTGTTGCTGAAGCTTTTGGCATGGAAGTAGAAAAATTGGATTAAAAAATCGGGCAATTATGAAAAAACGAATTTCCGACATTCCCAAATCAGACCGCCCAAGGGAGAAACTCCAGCAAAAAGGGGCTGCGGCTCTCTCAGATCTTGAATTGCTGGCCGTTCTGCTGGGAAGCGGAACAAAAAAACATGATGTAATGACGCTGGCAAACAATATATTGAAAGTTATTGATCAAAGTGGTGGCACTGCTGATGTTAATGCCCTTCAACAGATTGAAGGTGTTGGATCAGCCAAGGCAGCACTTATTACTGCTGCCCTGGAGTTTGCCCGCCGCAGGATCAGGCCGGAAGGAACAAAAATATCATCTCCTGCAGAAGTACTTCCGTCAACTTTTGTGATTTGAGATCGAACAAATTTGACCCAGATCTATGCGCCTACTTGGGGAAGTTATTTTGTCCCCGTTCCTTACCTATTTGAGGATATATACATTTGGGTAGTCCATAAGCTTCAAAGTTGCGGCAATGACACCTGCGACTGCCGGGACATCGTGAATGATTATCAGGGCGTTGCTCTTATTTAGCTCCTCCATCATGGGTTTCGAGAACATGTTGCCGTAATCAACGTAGTTGGCCCCCTTGACATGACCTTTCTTAAACTTCGCTTCATCGCGAAAATCGACAAACGTGCAATTTTTTAGCTTTCCGGCATCGCCTTCGGTGATGATTAGCGCGGCAAAATCGTTCTTGTTTACAGCAATCAGGGCCTCAAGAAGTTCCGGGTTGCCTTCCGTGGCATACCCTGCCTTTTTCCACCCGTTGATACCATCTTTCATCCAGTAAACATTCTTGTAGCCATTAGCAACCGCCAACCTGGCGGCGTGATAGGATTTCCATCATGTGCTTGATGCGCAATAGGTTATAATGGGAGTGTTCTTGTCTTTTGGAAGCTGAGCTATGTCAAAGTCCACTTCGCCCAGTGGCATATCAATGTGTTTGTGGTCCTTCGGAACCAAACACGTTATGTGGATTGTGCCGGAAGGATGACCCTTCATGAAATCGGTCGTGTGACTGTGGCATGCAACCACTGTCGCACCATTTTCGTGAAGTTTTTTTGCTTCTTCCAGGCTTACCGCTTTGAAGCCGTCTCCTCCTTTTTCAGGAGCGGGCACCTTGGCCGTAAAACCGGGCGTTGAAAATCCGACTATCAACAATAATGACAAAATAATAATTGATATTTTTCTGTGCATCACCAAACTCCTTTCTGTTTTCGTGTTGTTGTTTTTCTGGTAATTACCAACTGTCAAATATAGGCATGATCATCAAGAACCGTGTACTTATACCACCTCCTTTCTTGTGAAGTATTTTGGGTATATTCTAACAGCACCCGTATAGATTTGAGCCTAACAACACTGCCGGGCTTTTTACTCTTAATAATTCCAGTCTTCATGTCTTACCGGTAGTCTGTTCAGTTCGTCTTTATAAAATCTCCACTTGGGCATGAACTCATTCATAAGTGAAACAAACCTGTCGTTGTGGTTTCTTTCCAAGAGGTGAACCATTTCGTGCACCACAATATATTCAAGAGATTCGGCAGGTTTTTTAGCAAGTTCAAGATTCAGCCAAATACGTTTTGCCTGCAGGTTGCAGGTACCCCATTTGGTTTTCATTCTTTTGATTCCAAACTCATTGACCTGAACATTCATTTTCTTTTCCCACTTTTCTATAAGGGAAGGCACTGTTTCTTTCAGTTTCCGTCTGTACCATTCGTTGAGAATGGATTTCCTTTTCACAGCGTCTGTTTCAGGTCTTACGTAGAGTTCAATAGTACTATGTTTTAAAATCACTTTTGGAGCAGCATCTCGCTCAGTCACCTTCAGCAAATAGCGCTTGCCGTTGAAGTAATGACTCTCCCTGTTTATAAACTCCCTTTGCGCTTCCCTTACCTGATTTTTCAATCTGGTTTGTTGTTTTTTTATCCAGCTTAATTTTGAAATGGCAAATACACGAATAGTGCCCAAATCCATTCTATTGGGCGCTGAAATTCTAATCCTGCCTGTTGGAGGATAAACGCTCAGGTAAATGTTCTTGATGTTTTTTTGCACCACATCAACGGTAATATCTCCTAATTTCAATTGGTCCATATCAGTATTCACCCTGCTGTTTCACGATGGGAAACAGCCTATCGACCTCTTTTTCATCACCCAGGACTTCATACAATTTGCTTTTAATCACCAGTTCCTTGGTTTCGTTCCCTTTCCAGTTGTCCGGCCTGTATTGGCAGATGCTTTCATGGACAGACAATGCCAGAGACTCATTTAGAGAAAGATTATTATAGAGCGCTCTTTTAGCTGGCGTATTTAATGCGTCGGGGGTGCTGTCATTCTTTCCTTCGTTTACCTTTTTAGCCAGGTCTGCAATCTTCTTCAGATATTCCTCATAGCTGATGGCATTGACTTTGCGTTCTTTAATGATTTCATTTAGTAAAACGGACATCTCTTCAAAGAATGCCGGGTCAGTCAAATGTTCTTTGATGATTTTCTGACGAACATTATTCTCAATGGTCTCAGCGACGGCTTCTTTGCTGCCTTTAATCCCTTGGGGCAGGCTGTTGATGGCATCGGCAATGCCCGTGTTAACAATAATTTCTAAAAGAGTCAGTTCTCCAAAAGGCGAAATCTTTTGAGACTCTTCTGCCTGAATGTAGTTGTCAATCAAGTGCCGCATGTCGGCTTCATAGGTTTTTAAGTCAAGGGTCTCGCCGCTTGCTTTTCTGATTTCTTCACGCAGTTTCAGGTAAAAGTCGAGTTGCTTCTTAATGCCCGCAATCTCTTTTTCGCTGTAGCCTGCCTCTTCCATTTCATCGGCAATATTGGCATAGGCACGTATTAAGGCCACCGTTGCCTTGTATAAGGCCGTTCTCTGCACTTCACGGCTTTTCAGTTCTTCAGGGATATCCGTATTACCGCAGAAGTAGCGGATATACGCCAGGGTATCTTTCGGCGTGGCAACAGGTTCACAAAGCAGAGCAATTTCTTCCAGGGCATTGTCCAGGCGTTCACGGCCTTTTTTCAGGCGGTCTTGCAACAGAATATCGCAGTCCGTTTTTTCAAAATCGTCATAATCCAGCTCGGAGGTATACACGGCAACGGCATTTTCTACTTTGCGGAACAGGTCCTTGTAATCCACGATGTAACCAAACTGTTTATCGTCGGTATCCAGCCGGTTTACCCGGCAGATAGCCTGAAACAAGCCGTGGTCCTCCATATTTCTATCTATATAAAGATAGGTGCAGGGGGGCGCATCAAAACCAACGAGAAGCTTAGCCACAACAACAAGCAATTTCATGTTTACAGGTTCGTTTATAAACTTTTCCTTAGCCTCATCCTCGTAAGTTTCGGTTTGCTTATCTTTTAACAAGGTTTTATAGATCTTGTAGATAAATTCTTTTTCGGTCTCGGTATTGGCTCCGGTGTCTTCGGTGGTGATATCGCGTGTGCTGGGGTTGTAGGAGGTTACTACTGCGCATTTGCCTTTTAAGTCCGTGTTCTGGAACATCTCGAAATAACGACATGCTTCATAGATACTTGAAGCTACAAGTATGGCATTTCCTCTTTCGGAACTCAGCCGTGGCTTTACATTGAAATCAAAAATAATATCGCTTACCACTTTTTCCATACGAGAGCGAGAACTGAGCACCTTCTGCATGGTTCCCCATTTCTTTTTCAGCTCCGATTTTTGAAAGTCGTTTAACCCTTTGGTTTTATATTCAAACCAGGCATCAATTTTCTCGGATGAGGAAATTTTCTGGTCAATGTCCCGCGCTTCATAAATCAGGTCCAGCACCACTTCATCCTCAACAGCCTCATTGAACTTGTAGGTATGGATATACTTGCCAAATACCTCCAGGCTGGTCTGCTTGTCTTTTTTAAGGAGCGGTGTGCCGGTAAAACCAATAAAAATGGCGCTGGGCAGCATGGCCTTCATGGTGCGGTGCAGCTTGCCGCTCTGGGTGCGGTGACATTCATCGACAAACAAAAAGAGTTCCCCAACCGCCTGACTGGGACTGCTCTCAAGTTCCTTGATAAAATCCTCAAAGTTATCGACTTCTTTCTTGCCGAACTTATGCACCAGCGAGCATAGCAGTCTCGGTTTGGCTTCTGCCAGTTGCGCCATTAAATCACGTCCGCTGGTGGTGCGCTTGATCGGCTCCCCGGCGTTGTTAAAAACCCGTTCGATCTGCTTATCCAGTTCGTCACGGTCGGTAATAATGGCGACACGGGCCTCGGGGTTGTTCTCTAAAATCCACTTGGCAAGGATCACCATGACAATACTCTTGCCGCTTCCCTGGGTGTGCCAGATGATTCCGCCTTCCCGCCTGCGGATGTGTTCCTGTGCGGCTTTGATGCCAAAGTACTGATGTACACGCGGTAGTTTCTTAATCCCACCGTCAAAGAGCACAAAGTCGTATATGATTTCGATGAGCCGCTTTTTATTGCATAGCTTCAGGAGGTATTTATCCAACTGCAAGCGGCTGTCATCCGCTTCATCTTCCTTCCATTTGAGGAAGAACTTTTCCGGTGTGCCGATTGTGCCGTAGCGCAAGCCTTCGGAGTTGTTTCCGGCAAAAACAAACTGCACCGTGGAGAAAAAGGAGCCGATAAACTCTTTCTGCTGGTTGACTATGCTCTGCCGAATACCATCACCAATAGAGACAGTGCTGCGCTTGAGTTCCAAGACACTGATGGCAATGCCGTTTACATAGAGGACAATATCAGGCCGTTTTTCACGATTGCCCAGGACGGTGACCTCCTCGGCAATGGCAAAGTCGTTCTTTTCCGGATTTTGCCGGTCGATGAGCCGGACAGTCTCAAAATTCTCACCCACCTCCGCTTTTACCTGAACACCATAGCGGAGCAGTTTGTAGACATTCTTGTTGTTGGTATAGAGGCTTTCGTTATAGTTGTTGGCGGTAACACGCAGTTCGTGCAGTGCTTTGGTGATGTGGGCAGGGCTGTAGCCTTTTTTAGGAAGGTAATTGGTTAAAAGCGCTTCCTCAATGTTGCTGTTGTTCGGGCGATCTTCCCAATTACCCAGATAGGTGTAATCCAATTTTTCTTTGAACAATTTTACCACGCGGTTTTGCGTGATTCGCTCAATATCACCAACATTTCCCATGAACTATTCCTTTATTATTTCCCAATAGCCGCCTTTGGCAGGACCTATTCGTTTTAAACGGCCTTCTTCACGCAGCTTCCTGATGGCCCGTTCTACAGCGCTTTCTGATTTATTAATCCTTTCTGCAATTTCAGGGATGGATAAAGATGGATTTTCATCCAAAAGCAAAAGTATGGCATCAGGCGTTTTCCCCAGCGTTTTCCCCAGCGTTTTCCCCAGCGTTTTCCCCGACACTTCTCCGCTCCTTGCATGAAAAGTTATCATCAACCCTGCAAATGCATAATTGATCTCCGGGGCAGGGACACCGGCCATTTTACACTCATTATTTATCTTTTCTATTCCCCGCCCCCAGGCTTCAATATAACCAGCCCGGAAAAATGCGGAGGCTACGAGCGGGTTGTAAGGGATGGAAGGATGCTTTTTCTGTAACAATTCTATCGACAACTCATCGGGCAGACGGCCTGCGTTCCAAAAAATAATTTTGTCCTCGTAAACACTGATCTGTACGGGATTACCGCTACTGTAATCCTTATGGACGACAGCATTGAGCAGGGCTTCCCGCAATGCCGGTGCAGGGAGCAGATAGCTTTCCACACGCTGAAGCCCCTCATAACTGATATAGGCTTTCATGTATTTCGTCAGCAGCAAGTCGATGGTCTTATCCACTTGCTGAAACAGGTTGCCGTGAATTTCATCCTGATAGACCAAATCCGAATCGGTTTTGAAAAACCCGATTTTCACATAGGCTCCGGTAACATACTGCTCAGGATCTTCATGAAATAAGAGCGCAGCAGCCCTTTTCAGATAGAAGCCTTCAATTAGATGTAATTTCCTCAACAGCGATTTCCTGTTTTCCTGCAATACCGCATCTTCCAATCGCTTGCTTTTGACAGCCTTTTTCGCAAAAAGTGCAAACGCTTTTTCTTCAAGAGAGTCGGGTAATAAATTCGGCGTCGGAACACCGTCCCAATGTAGACCATATTTTTTCAGAAGAAAGGCATTCAGAGCTGAACCTTTAAGTTCTTGTTTGGTGCTTCCGCTACGATAATGGTATTGTCCCTTATAGCTTACCGGATAGGGGTATGACTCGACCATGATTTCCAGAAAGTTTTTGCCCTTGTCTGTTTTTAAATTCACATCGACGATTATGCCGAGAATATCCCTGACCTTATTGGGAATGTCTTCAAGAAGTTTTTTGGCATTAGCAACACCGGTGACAACCCCTTTGTCGTTTTTCCCGATAACAAGCGTTCCGCCACTCGCATTGGCAAAGCCGCAGATCCACTTGATATACTCATCCCGCCAGGACTTTTTCCATTCTATGTTCTGGTTTTCCTTCATACCAGGCGTGTCCTCCCGGTGAGTAGTTCCTGCATCATCCCCTGCTTTATCAGTTTGTATTTGGCGAGGTTGGTCTCTATGGCGGATATTTCGGCATCCATATCGGCGAGGATGGTGGCGATGGCGGTTTGTTCTTCTGGTTTTGGAATAAATAACTCTAAATCAATTATGTCATTTGTGTTAACATAAATTTGAGTGCCCGGTTTTGCTAATAAGACAATTTTTTTGTGAATAAGACCACTATTGATTAAATGGTATAAAAACAAAGAGTTGTAATTATTCTTCGGTTTTAATCGCATAGTTCTTTGATTAAAAACATACTTATCATCTTGCTCAATAAGTAAGACACGCCCTATTATTGTGCCTATTGAAGTCTTGTCATTCATTAATAATGTTAACTCATTTTTTTTAAGTAAAAACTTCGCAATCTCATCAAAGTGAACATTGTCTATAAAAGTGTTTGTTTCTACATAGTTGCCGCTTGATGAGTAATTTCCAATAGATATAACAGAATATCCCTCATTTTTATTAAAAAGCCGTTCTAATGAAGTTCCATTCTGGAAGTCGCAAATCTCCCCCAACTTCTTCACCATCCAGCCCTTTTTGGGTTTGAGCAGTTCCTGCATGGCTCCCTGCTTGATGAGGCGTTTCTTGGCAATGAGTTTTTCCAGGGATTGAATCAGGGCATCGGCATCGCTTAAGGCGGCGGCAATGGCGGTTTGTTCGGCTTTGGTGGGAGGAAGGGGGATTTGAATTTTTGCAATATTAGCTTTACTTATACCGCTTACTTTTGTACCTACCGCATAGAATTTAAATTGCCTTTTAACATCGGCAGTCTGAAAGCAATGCTGTTTATAGCCGTTATATACATAATCATTTTTACTTTTAGACACAATAGTGTGTAAACCTGAGATGTAAGTTGTTTCATCTTGATTTTGAACAACGATATGTTTACTCGCGCCTTCATCATCTTCTGAGGCATCAACAAAAACAACATCACCATCATTCAAAAGGGATTTCTGTGAGACCATCTTAATTGGGACATTCAATTTGGGTATTTCTTGGTATTCATTCTTAACATTCATATAGGTCTTATTAGATTTATGAATATCACCATAATGAAGATAGCAGAAACCGTCTCCTGATAACTGATCTCTTGATGCGGTATGTCCACCACTAAACGAAAACAATTCTCCAAGAGGAAAAATCTCCCAATCCTCAGGGATCACCCCCACTTCGGTCTGTTTGTATCCTTTTTTCAGTTCCATACAAACCCCATTTTTTCCAGGTGGGCGTTGACTCTCTTTTCCAGTTCGCTGACTTCGACGGCCTGCATTGGCAGAGGCGTTTCGTAACGCTCTGCCAGTTCTTTTATCCGCTGGGTCAGTCGCTGGCTGATTCTATCCATTTCGGTGTGGATGTCCTTGGCGATGGCGGCCATCCATTTATTATTCACCACCAGCGTTTTAATCTCGTCTTCGGTGAGTGTGGGGTATTTGGCATAGAGCTTTTTATCCAGCGCTGCATTGGTTTCCTTGATTTTTTTGTTGGTTGCCGTTTGCTGGGCAAGAAGGTCGAGGCAGGCTTTTAATGCCTTTATTTCTTCCTTAGCGTCGACATCGCCCTTGATCTCTTTCAGGCGGTTTTGTACATTGCCCTTGTTTACCTTGTCCAGTTCGGCAAAAAAGCCCTCTTCGCCGCTGTGTTCTTCTCCAAGTTCGGTAATCTGACCGGCAATGGTTTCTTTCTCGGCTTCCAGGGCTTCAACGGCCTTTTTTTCTTTGAGGAAAAAGCGGTTTATCACCAGATCCTTGGGGACAAGATCGCAGGTCCAGCCCTTGTCCACTATTTTCTTCTGCTTGTTTTTCACCCGTATGCTGCAGGTTTCGGCCTTCCAGCCGTCGGCGGCGATCAGATAACAGTCATCCTGCATCACCGCAGCCCAGTAGTTCATCAGGTGCTGATAGACATCGTATTTGTCTATCAGGTTTTTACCGGCGTATTGCTGCAGTAGGTTTTCAGACAATTCAAAAATGACATCTTTCGGTTTACATCCGGCATTTAAGTTTTTCAGATACAGGGTACTGCCTTTTTTCCATTTGGCAAACACGGCCTCCATCTTTTTAGAATAGGCAAGAAACTCGGGGTGCTGAAAAATGCTTTGCTTGATATCCTCTTTTCCCACCTTCAGATGGGAATAGCTTGCCCGTGCGCTTTTTCCAAAAAGAGCTGTTTTCAGGGTCGGGTACACGGTCCAGTAGTTTTCCAGCGCGTCAATATCGGCATTGGGAATGTCCCCCAGCAGATGGGCTTCAATATCCTGAATATCCTCTGCTTCCTGACTGTCGATATAGCGGGGAATGTTCAGGTTGTATTCGTTCTGCTCAATTTTGGCAAAAGGGACCATTCTTGAGTATTTGTCAATCTCGATCTGCTTATTGAAGACTTCGACGATCTTGTGAATGTCCATGCTTCGCAGCCGGTTCTTATTGCCGTCTTTCATAAACCCTTTTCCGGCATCAATCATGAAAATGCCTTTGCGGTTATGGGCGTTTTCCTTATCAATCACAATAATACAGGCCGGAATGCCAGTACCATAAAAAAGGTTGGCAGGCAGGCCGATAATTCCTTTGATGTATCCTTTGCGGATAATATTCGTGCGGATTTCCGCTTCCGCGTTCCCTCTGAATAAAACCCCATGGGGAAGGATGCAGGCGCCTTTGCCCTTGCTTTTCAGCGAACGGATAATATGAAGCAGATAAGCGTAATCTCCGTTTTTCGCCGGGGGGACGCCATAGTTTTTAAAGCGGCCGTGAATGTCACCGGCGGCGTCAACGCCGTTGCCCCAGCGTTTATCACTGAACGGCGGATTGGCCACCACATAGTCAAAGGTTTTAAGCGCAGCCTGTTCATTCAGGAAAAGGGGATTGGCCAGGGTATTTCCTTGCTTGATTTCCGCATAGGGATTTTCATGAAGAATCATATTCATGCGGGCCAGGCCGGAAGTCGCAGAGTCTTTTTCCTGCCCGTAAAGGGAAATGCTCTTTTCTGCTTCGTCCGCGACTTTTAAGAGCAAGGAACCGGAACCGCAAGTTGGATCATAGGCGGTTGTTTTGGCGCTTGTGTTAGCAGCATTAATCCCGATAATCTTTGCCATAATGCGGCTGACTTCCGCGGGAGTATAAAACTGACCTTTGCTCTTTCCGCTTTCGGTGGCAAAGTGCCGCATCAGGTATTCGTAGGCGTCGCCCAGGATATCATCACCTTCCGCCCGGTTTTTACTGAAGTCCAGCGCCTTGTTTTCAAAAATGGCAATCAGATTGGTAAGTCGGTCAACCATTTCCTTGCCGCTGCCGAGCTTGGTTACATCGTTAAAGTCCGGCATGTCGGACAACTTGTTTGCATCCGCAATGGGACCAATGATTTTCTTGTTGATGTCATCGCCAATGGTGGTCTTTACTTTGAGCGCCGCCATATCTTTAAAACTTGCGCCTTTGGGAATGGTAATTGGGGCGTAGGGCACACCGAAGTATTTATCGCTGATGTATTTGATGAATAACATAACCAGCACATAGTCTTTGTACTGGCCGGCATCCATGCCGCCCCGGAGTTCATCGCAGCTCGACCAAAGGGAGCTGTAAAGTTCTGATTTTTTCAGTGCCATTTATTTTTGCCGTTTCATAAGAACAGTATTGTTTTTATTCTCTACGATGTACACGCAATATTATTAAAAGGTTCAGTAGAAAATACACCGCCCATAAGCTCTCACGGTCAGACCAGTCCCGCTTTAATGGTTTGTTTGACCACATAATTCTGCGCATAACCAAGTTAAGGGAAATACCAGTGTCGCATCTTGAATTGTGAATAATGGCCGCTAATTTACAATTCAAGATGCGACACCTATTATCCATTGTTTTTTGGTAATTACCTGTCAAATATAGGCATGATCACTAAGAACCGTGTATTTGTCCCACCTCCTTTGTTGTGAAGTATTTTGAGTATATTCTAACAGGACCCTAAAACATCCGGCACACGCTCAGGAGGTACTGGGTTGACCGGTATGTGGGTTCCCATCTCGAATCCACCGACACCTTTCATGCGGGGGACAATCTGAATGTACATGTGATAGAACGGCACAGAGGAAAGAGGGTAGGGAGATGTGTGCACGAAGTAGTTAAAGCCTGGATTGTTCAATAGTGTCACGTAACGGTTAAGCACCTTTCGAACAAGGGCAGCCATCGTTGCTATCTCTTCGTCTCGAATGTCGGCAAAACACGCGAAGTGTCTCTTGGGAACAACCCACACTTCATATGGATTCCCGGCGGCATACGGTGAAAGTACAACGGCGTCTGAGGAATCACAGAGAACACGCTTCCCATACTCCAGTTCGAACCGCACAAGGTCACACATCGCGCAGCTTCCATCTTGGTCGAAGTACCGTTCCTGCATATGCAGTGCATTCCTTATCCACAGTGGGACAACTCGACTCCCAACAATTTGGGAATGAGCGTGTGGCTGGGAAGCACCGGCCTTTCTTCCCTGGTTCTTAAAGACGATTGAAATGAGATTGCTCGGGTTATTCTGAAACTGCCGGGTTATGGAGAGGTAGCACCGGAACACATTCTTCACTTCTTCATCGTTCATCATCCCCATCACACGATTGTGTTCCCGGTGCTCCACTACAAGATAATGATCTCCGCACCCTTGGTAGTAAGAGTAGGGGCCGTGTTTGGTGAACGCGCGAAGGGTTGTCGGACAGGTGTCATACGCAGCGAATATCTTGTATTTATTCTCGATCACGCGCGTGGTCCACTCGCCAGAATCGCCCCTGATCTCCTCTACGACGCGCACGCCCTCCGACTTCTTGGTGCCGGGGCAAAAGGGACAGTCCGGATCGCGTAAGGGAAGCCCACGCAGATTCTCCGTCCGCTCTTCTATTGCAACCGGCTTTTTTCCTCTCTCAGGCGCGATGACCACCCAGTTGCCCGTAAGGATATCTTGCCGGAGTTCCGACTGTTCTACTTTATCCGCCATTTTGAATTCCCATCCTATAGACTTTCAGATAATTAATTTCACAAGGCCAGAAGGAGGAAGGCATATTAGTTATACGTCGACGACTGATAACACAGTGAAATTATTTATCTGAAAGTCTATATCTAATCCTCTACTTCATCTGTCGACGCACTGCCGAACACTTCGGCTAACCGGCCGGGAAAAGCCGCAGGCTTTTCCCGGTCCGTGTTCAGCCGATTGTGGTGCCTTATTTCTTCTGAAATTCAAACTACTTTCCGTATTTGTGTTTTATTTGCAACTTTTTCAGCTCATCCTGCGTAAATGGTTCAGCGTAAACCGCCATTTGGATGAGAGGTTTCACCGTAGGTTCAAAAGACACCCATTTGCCTTCCTTCTTTTCTAAAAACGGCCAGTTCAAAAGACTCGGAACCAGAGGGAGCACGCCTTTGTAAAACTCGAGTTTGCCATCCTTGAAGGTGGCCGGAGTAAATTTTTTGGATGAGGCAAGAATATTGACAGCCTTCGTAGCGTGGCATTGCTCGCACTTTCTGCCTTCACCCATAATTGAATGGGTAAAGTAAGGAACATAGGCTATAAAGGGCTCGTTCTTAGGACCGACTAAGGTTTGCATTGTCCCGCTTGTAACTTTCCCTCTGTATTTTACCAAAAGTAAAAAATCTTTGACCTTTGTTACAAAGCTTTTTGGTTTGCTTTTAGTCCTTGCAAGTTCACCAAAATGGCAATTGTAGCAAGTTAGGGTGTTTTGGACATGACAGGCATTACAGTCCAACTTGTTCTTATGGACGGTGTGGGACTTGGTTTCCGGAACTACGGGATAATCCTCTGAGTCTTTCGTATGGCAATTGGTGCAAGCTGCATCCATCGCACCAGGATCTCTCATGCTTTTGTAAATATTCCCATCTCCATGAATCTCTCTCGACGTATGACAATCGGAACAGGTCATATCGGCCTTCATATGTACACCTAAAGTATCCCTGCCTTCATCCAGTTTAATTGTGGCCTTCTCTCGGGCATGGCATTTTAGACAGGTTTTACGGTCCCGGGCCATTTCCAGTGAGTAAACAAGACCCTTTTCTGTTTTTTTAAGATGACAGTCATTGCACCCTTTCACATGGCAATTTTTACAGCCAAGCTTTTCATACGGAACGCCTGTTATCGCCATGAAGCCATCCTCAGCCTCATACCAATATCGCATTCCTTCACCTGTGTGGTGGAGACTCGATGAAAAACAGTCCGGTTGTTGTTCAGCATAAACAGGCCAACTACACACCATCAGTAGTGTTACAATGGACAGAATAAAGCAAAACCTATCTTTCATAATTTTCTCCTTTCTTTTGGGCAATAATTAATAGTTGGGAATAGCCATATGTGAATTACGATATTCCAGTAAACCCCGCATTTGGGGCAAGTATTTGCAAAATATTTTTTTTCGGCCATTTTTGAATGCTTTAATTTTTTTCTTGCCCGGCATGGAAAAAATTATAATCACTTAGCGCCAAACACTTTCTTCAACAAGTTAGCCAATGTCTTCATCATTTTAGCATTCTTTCATATTCATCATGATTTCCAATCCATACCCAAATAAAGTCTTCTCCATCTTCTATTGCAAGAGCTCTGTAGTTTAGACCGATTCGAACTGACCAAAAAGAACCAATCTTTTTGAAATGAAGGATGATAAGCATTGTTCTTCAAAAGCTCAAAATTTTCATCAGCTGTTTTCCGGATAGAAGATGGAAGCTTGTCAAAGCATTTCCAAAACCGAGAACTCGTCCAATGCATTTACAAGGCCTTTAAATTGTCATTATTCTTTTCATGCAGAGCTTCTTTGGCCAAGAAGTCTAATTTCCCTGAATTTGAGTCATCTTTAATTTGCTTATCCCATATCTCCCAGTCCTTTTTAGCAAACCACTGCCTCAAATTGATATATTCCTGTTTGGGCAATTCTTCAATTTCTTTTTTTATTTCAGCTATCTGTACCATTTTTAACTCCCATTTTTATTTATTGGCTAACCAGTTAGTAGATAGTTTCAGTATAACTTTCTGGAAATAAAAACCTTACAAATATTATTTTGATTTATCATAGTTTTCCAACTACATAATTCCAAATATGAATGTTATGCAGAATATGCATAATCTTATGAAACCAATCCCCTCTGAGATCAAGATCCTTTATGACGCATTTCTGGTCAAAAAAGCAAAGGTTTTCATGTTTTATTAAGAAATTGAAGCACAAGAACCAGACTGAGCAATAACAAAATCAGGCAGTTAATGCGCTTTTGTTTTTTTATGCGGTTTGATTCAAGTCTATTTAGTTCTTGACGATATGTGGCTTATGTATAAAATACATAAAGTTTTTGACAACTTAAAAACAAGACAAACGACTATGAAACTATTTAAAAACTATTTCCTATTATTAATTGGTTCTATTTTTTTATTATCCTGCGCCACAGTGCCAATTACCGGGAGAAAACAGCTAAGCATTATCCCGGGTACTACAATGTTATCAATGAGTCTGCAGCAGTATAGCGAATTCCTTAATTCACATAAATTAAGCACAGATCAAAAGCAGACTCAAATGGTTAAATCTGTTGGAGCAAGAATCCAAAAAGCTGTGGAAAAGTATTTTATTGAGAATAATATGTCTGAGGAACTTGAAAATTATTCCTGGGAATTCAACCTTGTTGAAAGCAAAGAGGTAAATGCCTGGTGCATGCCTGGAGGAAAAGTTGTCGTATATACAGGGATTCTGCCGATTACCGGAGACGAAAATGGGCTTGCTGTAGTAATGGGGCATGAAATAGCTCATGCAATAGCAGGTCATGGTAATGAACGCATGAGCCAGGGTCTGGCTCTTCAGCTTGGAGGCATGGCTCTTTCAACAGCTATGGCGAAAAAACCAGAAGCAACCCAACAGCTATGGATGTCTGCTTTTGGTATAGGCGCCCAGTATGGCTTAATGCTGCCCTATAGCAGACTACATGAAAATGAGGCAGACCATCTAGGGATGATTTTCATGGCAATGGCTGGATACGATCCTAATACCACAGTAGAATTCTGGAAAAGAATGGCTCAGGAAAAACAAGGAAAAGCCCCTCCGGAATTCATGAGCACTCATCCTTCTGATGAAACGCGAATAAATAATATTAGGGAATTGATACCTGAAGTTATGCCTTACTATAAAAAATCAAAATAGAGAACTTTTACAAGACTATTATTTTATGGAGAAAAATATATATGCCTAAATTGAACAGTACAAATCCCGAGCCTTCATCCGACTTTATACGAAATATTATCGCCGAAGACATTAAGGCAAACAAAAACGACGGCAAAGTAGTCACCCGATTTCCACCGGAGCCTAACGGCTATCTGCATATCGGGCATGCAAAGTCTATATGTCTTAATTTCGGTATTGCAGCCGAAAACAATGGAATATGCAATTTAAGATTTGATGATACCAATCCGAGCAAGGAAGATGTTGAATATGTGGAATCAATAAAATCAGATATCAAATGGCTTGGATTTGACTGGAGTGACAGGCTTTATTATACGTCTGACTATTTTGAGCAACTGTATCGGTTCGCCGTTCAATTGATCAAAAAAGGCAAAGCTTATGTCTGCAACCTGAGTTCCGAGGAAATAAGAAAATACAGGGGCACTCTGACGGAACCGGGAATAGAAAGCCCGTATCGTAACCGCTCAGTCGAGGAAAACCTTGATCTGTTCGAGCGCATGAGAGCAGGGGAGTTTGAAGACGGCTTTTGTGTTCTTAGGGCAAAAATTGATATGTCATCACCCAATCTGATTATGAGGGACCCTGCTCTGTATCGTATCAGGCGTGTTTACCATCACAGGACAGGCGACAAGTGGTGCATTTATCCCATGTATGACTTCGGCCACTGTCTTTCAGATTCAATGGAAGGTATCACTCATTCCATCTGCACGCTGGAATTTGAGAACAACCGTCCTTTGTATGACTGGATTCTTGATGAACTTGAAGTGGAATGCCATCCACAACAAATAGAGTTTGCCCGCCTTAATCTCAGCTACACAGTGTTGAGCAAGCGAAAGCTTGTGGAACTTGTAGAAAAGGGGCATGTCAATGGATGGGATGATCCACGAATGCCCACACTTTCCGGCTTGCGGAGACGCGGCTACACACCCGAGTCAATACGCAATTTTTGCGACCGCATTGGTGTTGCCAAGAGAGACAGTATGGTCGATATGGCACTACTCGAATATTGCGTCCGGGAAGACCTGAACAAACAAGCCCCCCGCGTTTTGGCTGTTCTTCGCCCCCTTAAGGTGATCATTGACAATTATCCTGAAGACTTTGTGGAAGAGCTGGGCGCGCTTAACAATCCTGAAGATCCGAGTATGGGGACACGCAAGGTCCCTTTCTCTCGCGTACTTTATATAGAACGGGAAGATTTTCGTGAAGACCCGCCTAAAAAGTTCTATCGGCTGGCACCCGGCCGCGAAGTGCGTCTGCGATATGCGTATTTTATAACATGTGTGGAAGTGGTAAAGGATGAGCAGACAGGTGAAATTATAGAACTTCACTGCACATATGACCCAAAGACAAAAGGCGGTGATTCTCCGGACGGACGAAAGGTTAAGGCAACTCTGCACTGGGTTTCTGCTGCTCACTCAATAGAAGCAGAAGTGCGTCTTTACGATTATTTCTTCACTGCTGCAAATCCCAGTGACAAAAAAGAAGCTGAAGATTTTAAGGATTGTTTGAACCCAAACTCGCTGGAAACCCTGACTTCGTGCCGAGTTGAACCAAGTCTGAAAAAAGCCAGGCCCGGAAGCAGGTGCCAGTTTGAAAGGCTGGGCTATTTCTGTGTTGATTCTGTTGATTCATCTGAAAGTAAACTGGTATTTAACCGAACAGTAACCCTGCGCGATACATGGGCCAAGATTCAAAAAGCCCAGAAGAAGAAATAAACGTAATAATTCACCGCAAAGCCACAGAGAACGCAGAGTTTATTTTCATTTTGCCTTCCGCTGAGAGGGCGGAAAGCAAAAAAGAATCAGACCTTCGGGACATTTGGAGACAACTCGTAATGGTAACGGTGCACTAAAGTTAAACTATTATGCAGCAAAGTTGCTGAGTAGTTTTTCTTTGCCGTCATCTCAACGGCAAAGAAAAAATCATCTTGCTCTGCGTCCTCTGCGCCTCTGCGGTAAGCCATTACAATTTTATCACATAGGGCTGAGGGCTGAACTGTTACAAATAAACAAAATTTATAAAGTTGACAGCTGCTATTCAAATAGCGACACTGCCTTGCGCAGACGTTCCACAACTCGCTTCTGCCTAATTGCGATAAGGATATCAAACAGACCCGGCCCAACAGTCTGACCTGTAACCGCCGCACGCATTCCATTTATCAAAACTCCCGCCTTGATATCTAATTCTTCAGCCATATCCCGTATCACATTTTCGGTTTTCTCAATAGTGAATGACTCAATAGCCTCAAGCCGGTCCGCCAGAATTGGAAACCAATCTTTAAGGCCATCATGTTTGAGTATGTTTTTTTTCAGCGCCTTTTTTTCTATTGGATAGTCATCGGAAAAATATGCTCTGCCAAGTGTGGCAAACTCTGTGGTAATATGATACCGGCTGCGAATAAGATCAACTGTGGCAAGAAACCAGTCGCGTTTTCCTGACTCAAATTCAGGGTCCCAGATTCCCGCCTTTTCCAGTTCCGCCTTAACATAAGGTTCAATTTCTTCAACAGGAAGATTCCTTATGTAATGTGAGTTTATGCTAAGCGCTTTTGGATCTGTAAAAAATTTCGGATCATTTTTATTAACATTAAAAACCGAGTTTGCCCTGTTAAGTCCCTCTAAAGAAAATGCCTCGATAAGTTCCTCTTTTGTAAAGATATCTCTGGAATCAGGTGTTGACCATCCAAGACGGACCAGAAAGTTTACCAAAGCCCAGGGCAAAAAGCCATGATCCCGGTAAAAATGTATGGCAACCAGTTCCCCGTGCGTTCGTTTTGAAATCTTGGCTTTTTTGGGATCAAGCGTTAATGACATATGCGCAAACTTTGGAATTGGCGCACCAAGGGCCTTGTATAGCAAAATCTGCTTTGGAGTATTTCCCAATCCATCCTGACCCCGGATAACATGTGTTATCCTGTCACGTATGTCATCTACAGTATTGGAAAGAATGTAAAGGGGCTGCCCATTTGATCGGACTATCACAAAATCCTCTATGTCCTCATATTTTTTTTCAATAAATCCATATACAATGTCCTCGAAACAGACAGAGCCCTCTGCCTGTGGTATTTTAAGGCGGATTGTATATGGTATTCCGGCCGCTTCCTTTTCAGAAACCTCTGCTGATGTTAAATTACGGCATGTGCCGTCGTAGTGCAATGAGCCTTTTTTCTTAAGCGCCTCTTCACGTTTTCTATCAAGCTCCTCTTTAGTGCAAAAACATTTATATGCATGGCAGGTTTCCAGGAGTTTCTGCGCGGCAGCCTGATGTTCTTTAATGAAGTGAGACTGAAAATATGGTCCTTCATCCCATGTAATACCCAGCCATTTCAGGCTTTCAATAATTCCCTGTATGGATTCTTCGGTTGACCTTTCTACATCAGTATCCTCAATTCTCAAAATCAGCTTGCCGCCTGTTTTTTTGGCAAAAAGCCAG
>JAJSZW010000041.1:0-8620 GCA_030262895.1 Deltaproteobacteria bacterium
AACGCAGAAAAACTTTTTAAAGTTTAGAAACTCCGTCAAAACAGGTAGCGGAGATATCGAAAACGACATAAAATTATCCATAAAACGACGAACAGAAAGATACCAGTGAAAAGACACCCTATTGTCATAGATACTAATGCGCTGATATCCTTTGTAACGGATAGAAATAAGAACCAGCAGAACAAAATAGCCAAGCTTTTTGAAAACGCTGCCGGACTGCGGTTGTCAATTTTGTGCCCACAGAATGTCATAACCGAATTTGTCTATGTGTTGGATAGGGTTTATAATATTCCGGGATTGGTAATAAAGGAGATGATCGGTGATTTTGTTACTATGCCCGGCATAGAAATTGTCCACGAAGTAAACCTGAAAATCCTTTTTTCATACTGGCCTGATAAGATCCCGGACTATGGCGATGCTATTGTTGCGTCCGTCTGCAAAGCCAGAAAGAAAGCCATAGTTGCAACATTTGACCGTAAATTCAGCGCAGCTCTGAAAAAACTTGGCCTTTCTGTATATTCCTTTCAATAGTTCGACATTGGAACATATTGATGCAAATCCTGA
The DNA here is from genome assembly GCA_030262895.1 of Deltaproteobacteria bacterium. Taxonomy (GTDB): domain Bacteria; phylum Desulfobacterota; class Desulfobacteria; order Desulfobacterales; family ETH-SRB1; genus B13-G4. The sequence goes on from JAJSZW010000041.1 coordinate 565, forward strand.
ACTATAGCGAGATCTTTGCATAAAATCATGGGCATCTCGCTGTACGCTCGCTTGAGCTGTGAGGGAGCCGGGAATGATACCATTTTTCGACTTTTCTATGCTGCCTTAGCTATTCCACGAGGAGCGGGGGCACCCCGCAAGAGGCCTCGAGTGCTGAGATCCTCATCAATGTCTGGCCAGTGGATCCCGTATCCCGCTCCGGCAATGCGCCAGTTCGCTCGCTGCTCGGACGTCGCATGTAGCAGACGTGGGTACCATGCCAAGGGAACCGTTATGGTTCGTCCGTCGAAAAGATCAACACTGATTGCGTCGTCAGTGACGCGCACGTTCCTGACTTGCTCACCTGCTTTAGGTTCCAAAGTAGTCATTCCATGCCTCCAATAATTCCTTTTGGTGCTCTGAAGTAAGTGTTTCCAATTTCCTCAGTTCCCTTGCTGGAAACCCGAGATTGTAAGCCAAAGCCACAGGGCTGAGCCAGAACTTGGCTGAAAAGGAGTCCCTGTCAATGTGCACGTGTGGCGGCTCGTGCAGGTCGTGACTGACGAAGTAGAATCTATACGGTCCTTTTCTTAAGACTGCTGGGGACATTTTCCTATTCCTTGTCGATAGATGCGTTGGAACTGATGATCAAAACCAACCGCCTATTCAAAGGCCTCTTCCAACTGCGTCAAAAAAATCGGTGTCCAAAAAAATCGGTGTCAAATCTTGAATAGTGAATAAAGAAAAGTGTAATTCACAATTCAAGATTTGATACCATGGTCTTATAGTTATTCGAGGGGTCTTCATCAAACCACGTCCTATGGGTGTGGTCGGTGATTTGCAAATCAAGCCTTTGACATAATTTTACACAGAGTGTGCAAATAAGGGCTTGTTTTAGAAACATATTTATAGATTTGGTTTCTTTTTGCTTTCTCAAGATTCTCAAGCCCTGCAATGGCGCTTGAAGCTATTATCCCCGCTGCCCCGCTTCTCAGTTGATTTAATTTAAGATCACCAAATCCATAATTATTGTCAGGAACCTCGAGAATTGCGGCCTTAATAATAGGTGATGCACATGGGTGCTTAAATACTTCCATTAATAAATCAGCAGATACTTTATTAAATTTATAAATATCAAGAATAATTCGGGCCAACCAGAACAATTCAAATTCTGAAATGAACGTAGATAACACTCTTTTTTTAATCGCTTTCCATAGGATGCCATTATCTTCTATATCAGAAAGATGTCTATATAATGCTTTGATTAAATTGGGGTAACGCTCTAAAACCAAAGTTATTAAAAGGGAAGCTTCTTCTTCAACTTGTTTAAGAAGCGTTAGTGCTAATTCAACATCCTCCTCTGCGACGTCCTTTGCCTTTATAATTGTTTTTAAATACTCAACTTCTTCAGCTTCTAAACCAACTTGGTCTTCATCCACATAATCGTAACTGCATATTTCTTCTCGTTTTACAATAAGTGATTTCTTGATTTCGTCGAGCTTCCTTTCCTCAAAATCAGAATCTTTTGAACCAAATTGAGTTTTTTCCTCGTTTAGAAATAGAGCCCGTGAATTAAGCAACTGCTGCAAGACAATAACATCTCTTTCAAGAATTGATATTTTATCAGCGAAAAGGAAGTAATCATCTAGAAAGCGAATTATTGCAGGGCTCTGGAGTTCCATTGATGTTTCTGAAAATGATAAAAAACTATTGCCGAGCGCCTTTGCAGGGTGGATTCCTTGTGGAAAACAATTGATGGATGTTCCACTATTTATTTCACGTAAAAATTGGCCAAACTGTTGCGATTCGGTCGTTGGTAACTCAGTGTTTAAGAAGCTAACTATCTCATGGTGATAAAAACTGTTAAAACAGTTAGAGATATCAAGTTTCACGAAGTATTTATATTTTGTCTTTAGTTTATATTTTCGTCTCCGAAATTCGTGGTATTGCTTTAATGGTCCAAGTGGTTTGCCAGACTTGAAGGCATAACCATAGTATTGACGCTCTGATTCCATTTGTACATTGAATAGCTTCCAATTTCTAAGTGTGAAATCGTACATGTAATAGGTTGCGGCTGGGTCAAGTAATAACATACGTCGTAAGTGCAACCTATCTTTGAGTGCAAAAACTATCGGGCACGTTGCAAAAGAAACAGCTTTATTGCTGGGATCAAAAACAGACTTATAGATAAAATCATGTAGTTGATTGTAACCTAACTCCAAAAAGCGTTCGGTAGAATTAAGGGGAAATAAAGAACGAGGATTATCAATATTGACAAATTTAACTACATTATTAGGCATGACCTTAATTCAAATATATATATCTATAGTGTCAAAGCTTGAATTGTGAATTAAACTATTCGTTATTCACAATTCAAGCTTTTGACCAATTAATTCCATATCCATTTTTTATGGAATAAAGAACACTGATCAGGATGAGATAGGAGCATTAAAGAATAAAAAGGAGAATATTTCAACAAAAAAACTGGTATAAAATCAAATAGTGCAGATTGGAGACCTGTCTGCAAAAATTAGCAAGGCCCGCTCGATTTTTAATTACTGTCAAAAAATCTAAGCTGTACTTTTTTGGGAAGGATTTTTTTGTGATAGAGCTTCTCAAAGAAACTTGTTAGCCCTTTCAATTGCAGGGGATCAAGATTGTAGTCCAATAGCTCGTAGTATTTTCTGCAGATGTCTATATCTATTCCAAGAATTTCCGAAGCTTTTTTGGCAATATCTTCCAGGTTCTTCTTTCCTTGTTCCTTTGAGATATCAAATAATTTTATTATTGATGATACAACTTCCGGCTTTTTATCTGCAAATGATTTTCGTACTGCCCATAATGCAAAGACAAATGGCAGGTCTGTTAATTCCAGCCACATCTGACCAAGATCATAAATATGATCGAAATGTAATTCCCATTTTTCTTTTAAAGCTTTGTCGCCGATAATAAGTGCTGCTTCAGCATATTTTTTAACTTCATCCGGGCATTGAATCGGCATAGTCTCGAATACTGGTTTTACTCTTTTTATTGAAAAAAGAAGTTTTAACAGCTCTGCAGCGGCCGCAGACTTGTCTGTAATGATTACTTTGTTGTCAGTCAGCTTTTCGAAAGGCTTTTTGCTTACAAGAATGACACTCATAACTCTTCCAAAGCATGCTATTGACAGGTCGGGAAGAAGCAGCCATTCATCCTGGTTCTTTGCATAAGCAACAGATGATACAGGGCTTATGTCAAGCTCATTTTTTACCATCATATTATTCAAAATTGAAGGCGGTGCGCTTACTATATTCAGCCAGTCAGGTTTCAGGCCATTATCTAAGCCATAATATACCGGAGCTACGTTCATATAAACTATACGGCCCAAATTGACTGTGGTAATGGCTATGTTATTTTTAAATGGCTGTTGCATTTATTGGTAACACTTTAGCGCTTTTAAATATTATTTTTTTGACAGGATTTACAAGATATTCAGGATTTAAATGATCTAAGCTTTTCCTGTTAATCCAAATCTAAATCCTTATACCTTGATACACACTTTCTTAATGTTGTGATTATATTTTATGATTTACTGGATAGTTACAATGAAAGTTGGCTTTGTTTGTGTACTTTAAATAAAATCTTGTTTATCCTGTTATCCTGTCAGATTCTTTTTCAAAAGGCTAAATTGTTACATTTATTGTAATACCGTTTTGCAAGGCTCTTTGAAATCCGCATTTACAAGGGCCTGCAGAAGTCCTGATTTGCTCGATACATTGACCGGCACATAAACAAAAGCAGCGCGCTTTCCCGGTGTTAAAGAGCCAAACATTTCACCAAATCCTAAAGAGCTTGCGCCGTTAACTGTTGCCATTGCAAGGATTTCAGCCGGTGGTATGGAGGGAAAAGATTTTGATACAAAAGTCATCTCATCAAATATACTTAATGACTCCGCACTTGCCAGGCTGTCTGTACCAAGACAGGGCTTTATTCCGGCTTTAAGCATACCTGTAATGTCGGGCATCATGTTATGAAGATTGAAGTTGCTTCTTAAACAGAGACATACACGGACATTGTGGCGCAAAAGTATTTCAAAATCCTTTTCGTCCGCATGGATAAGATGTACAGCTATAGTGTTTTCGTCAAGAACTCCAAGATCTTCAAGATATCTGACCGGGGTTTCAACCGGCAAATTCCAGCCTGAAAAATCAATTCCCCTTTCCGTCATAAAATCCGCCCAAATGCCTTTTCCTGTTGTCAGAAAAAGGATTTCATCTTCCGACTCCGCCAGGTGAATGGAAAAGGGGATATTCTTTCTACGTGCAATATTCTTTAAATCTACAAGAAGTTCAGGGGACAGGGTGTGTGGCGCATGGCCTGCAATTGATTTTATTAATAATTTATGTTTGTTGCATATTATTTCTTCAGGTAAAACATTACCAAGAAATTCTCTAAACCATACACCCCTGAGGCTGGAATTTGATACTATTTCCCATGTCAGGCCAAGTGTGGATATTTCACCTATAACTCCGCATCCGGATTCAATAAGTTCTTTGACACCATTTATTGCACTGGTTTTAAGATTTTCTGTGCCGACTGAATTGCGCAAATCAATTAAATTTTCAACCCAGTTCCTGAATCCTTTTTCAGGTAACACTTTGTCCTTTAAAGCACAAAGTTCAAGATGAGTATGGGCGTTTACCAGAACCGGCAAAAGCGCTCCAGGGCCATGATCAATAATATGTCCGCTGCATGAACCTTTGCCAATGTCCTTAATCAATCCCGAATCGACATGTACAAAACCATCTCGGATGATTGTATATGGATCGATAACAATCCATTTTGCTTTGTGTATTACAGGAGAGTTCATGTTTTAATAATATGTAAGCGTTCACGGAACGTTGAAATTAGAAATTTGGCTTTCATGCTTTTGTACCGTTCTTCCCAATTTCTACTTTCCAATTTCAAGTTTCAAGCCGTGAACGGCTACAATAATATTATAAAAGCAATCCCTTTGGGCTGCTGCGTAGCCGGCATCCTGAATCAGGCGGATCATTTCTTCTTTTGGCAGCCTGAACTTTACTCCTGCCGCGGCTACAACATTCTCTTCTATCATTGTGCTTCCAAGATCGTTTGCTCCAAATACAAGTGCTACTTGGGCGATTTTGTCTCCCTGAGTTACCCATGAAGCCTGTATATTCTGTATGTTATCCAGAAATAACCTGCTGACAGCAAGTACTCTAAGATATTCTACAGACGTGGCTTTTTCTACTTTTATACGAGTATTGTCAGGCTGAAATGTCCAGGGGATAAATGCGGTAAAACCGCCTGTATTATCCTGTAGATTGCGGATTTTCATAAGATGCTCAATTATGTGTTCAGGCTTTTCCATATGTCCGAACATCATTGTGGCCGTGGTTCTGAGTCCGCAATTGTGAGCAGTCTTCATGACTTCTAACCATTGATCAACCGAACACTTGTTTGGGGATGTTTTTTCCCTGATTTCATCCACAAGTATTTCAGCACCGCCGCCGGGGATGGAGCCCAGTCCTGCGTCAATGAGTTTGTTTATGGTATCTTTTAGGGACAGGGAGGATTTTTCCGCTATAAAAGCTATCTCTGGTGGAGAGAATCCATGTATATGAACAGGAAAATTGTCTTTTATAAATTTTAAAAGATCAATGTAGTAATCAAGCGAGAGTGAAGGATTGAGTCCGCCCTGAATAAGAATCTGAGTTCCTCCGAGAGATAGAGTTTCTTCGATTTTTTCTTTTAGCTCTTTTTTTGATATTACATAAGCATCAGCATGGCCCGGAGGGCAATAAAATGCGCAGAAAAGACATCCGGAAATACAGATATTGGTATAATTTATATTTCGGTCAACCACAAAGGTAACAACGGGTTCAGGGTTAAGATGCTGCCTTTTTTTATTTGCCAGTTCTGCCAGCGTAAGAAGTTCAGCCTCGTTGAGCAATGTAAGTGCTTCTGATGAGTTGATGCGCTCATTTGATGCTGCTTTTTCTATTATTTTGTCTAAATTATTCATATTTTGTAACTATAATAAGGTTGAAGGTAAAAGGCTGAAGGTAAAAGGTAGAAGTATATCAAGCTTCTCGCAATGCTCGGATTTAAGCCATTCAAAATCTTTTGCATAAGAAGCTTAAAAAAGCGTTTTGACAAATTTAGATGAAGTTCCCTTCAACCCATCACCTTCAGCCTTCAGCCTTCTACCTTCAGCCTTTCACCTTCAACCTATCTTTCCATAGAAAGAATCACGTTCAACCGGCGTGAACCCTGCTGAAGATATAAGATGTTCCATCTGGGCACGGGTTAAACCTTTTGCTGATTTTGCTCCAGCCATATGCGTGATCTTTTCTTCAATTATTGTACCATCCAGATCATCGGCTCCAAATGAAAGACCAACCTGTGCCAGCCTTTCGCCTATCATAACCCAATATGCCTTTATATGGCTGAAATTATCAAGCATAAGACGCGCCAGGGCTATGTTCTTTAAATCGTCAAATGCCGTAGTGCTTGGAAGATGCGACAGCCTTGTATTTTGTGAGTGAAAAGCAAGAGGGATAAATGCTGTAAATCCTCCTGTTTTATCCTGAAGTTCTCTTAATTTTATAAGGTGATCGACGCGTTCATTAAGTGTTTCTATATGGCCATAGAGCATTGTTGCATTTGATGTTAATCCTGCACTGTGTAATGCTTCCATTATTTCAAGCCATCTGTTGCTGTCTATTTTTCTTGGGAAAAGCTTTTTTCTGACTCTGTCGCTCATGACCTCGGCGCCTCCGCCCGGGATCATTTCAAGTCCGGCCTTTTTTAATTCGGCAATTGTCTCTTCTATTGATAAGCCGCCAACTTTGGCAATATGGTCTATTTCTACTGCTGTAAAAGCTTTAATAGTTGAATCAGGACGTACTTCCTTGATGGTATTGAGAAGTTCGATATAATAGTCAAACGAAAGGGAAGAATTAAGTCCTCCAACAACATGTAATTCACGAACAGGTTCATTGATACGTTCCATAAGCCTTGATCGTACATCATCAATGGAGAGTGCAAAGGCATCTTTTTCGCCGTCATCTCTTGAAAATGCGCAGAACAGACATCGGTTCAGACAAATATTTGTGAAGTTTAAATGCTGATTGTAAACATAAAAGGCTTTTTTGCCGTGAAGTTTGCGGCGGACATAATCCGCCAAATATCCTACGCCGATCAGATCATTGCTTTTATAAAGGGCAATACCATCTTCAAATCCAAGACGTTCACCTGAAACAACCTTGTCGTTTATTTCATTTAAACTTTTATCTAAATAAGTATATTTCATGCTAGTTACTTACCGTTAAATTGCCGCAAAGTGGAATAGGGGGGGTGATTATAATTTTTTAGTTGTGACCACATGGTCATTTATATAAAAATAAATAAGAAATTTAGCAAGGATTTTTTGTTGGCTATGACGGCTTGTTAAAAAGCCATAAAAAAACCCCGCCAATATGGCGGGGTTATAAATTGAAGATTGTCGATTGAAGATATTCTATTAATTTTATAACAAAAAGACAGAGCGAAGCGATATAACAAATTTTCAGTATTCAGTATTCAATTTTCAATATAGCTTAAAGCTTGCTTCCACAATTCGGACAGAATTTATCTTCTTTATTTATCTGGGCATTGCAGTTCCGGCAGCGTTCACGAGGCACTGCAAGCTCAATGAGAAGCTGTCCCTTTTTGACCGGAATCATCTTTTTGTCAGCCTTGTAGTCGGCGAATACAAGAACACGTTTTACAACACCTCCCACAGGTGAGGTAACTCCATATTCAACCTTCATTAGCGCGAGGTTTAATATTTCTTCTCCTGCTTCAACGTTATCGCCGACTTTTTTGTGGACAAGCCAGAGGTCAGAATCAAATGGAGCACCAATGTGATAGGGGTTGTCTTCATCAGCCATTTCAACTCCACGCTTTTCTACTGCTCCTTTTTCAACCTGTATTTCCTGTACAAAAACTTCATGATCCAGTTTATAGCGAGTTCGTCTTGTGCCATTCTTGCTTACATTTCCGCAATGCCGGGAAATTATGCAGCGTACAGGCG
>JAJSZW010000041.1:8630-28958 GCA_030262895.1 Deltaproteobacteria bacterium
GGTACAAAGGATCATAGATCTTTTAAAGAAAGTTACTTCTGTTCCGGAAGCACGTTAGGATCACTGAATTTCTCAAGATTTTTTATCAGTTTTAATGCATCTCCGGGATGATTGAGATAATTAACCAGCTCATTTTCATTCGGTTCTCTTCCTATGTGAGTAGCAAGTTCTTTCTTTAATTCATCAATATCAACAGATGGCAGGAAGTTAAGAGGACTTTCCTCTGTTCTGTTTGCAATAGATTCCTCGTATTTATCTCCGAAAACCGACTGATAAACCCATACAGGAGGCCATCCAAGGGGAAGCTTGCCGAATTTTCCCAAAAGAAGATTTTTCAGAGCATCGTTTGCGTTGATAAATATAATTTGGCGATCTTCTTTTGTTTTTTCGTCAAGTTCATCTTCCGGAACAGAAGTAACTTTCTTTAAAAGATCTATGATCCTTTGTACCTCCGTCATTCCGCCCCGTTCATAGGCATTAACAATCATTAAATATCCGTTGGTCCAGGTAATCTGAGAGCCCGGTGTAACGTCGTGGTATCTGATCAGCTTTCTGTAAAGTTCAAGAACCAGCAGGATGCTGGGAAGCAGGAATGCATAGCCTTGTTTCAGAGCGCCTTCCTGGCTGCTTGAAGTTGCACCGCCCGGCAGCCCGTGACGTGTTACATCGTGGTCTATGCCAAGAAATGTCGGCCTGCAGTAATGATCATAAACAGGCATAATCTGTTTTAAAACAAATGCCGTTTCCCTTATTTTTTCTTTATCAAGACGGGTTTTTAAGCCGAGCTCACCTTCTATATATGCCAGAACAGGCATAACAGCCGTCTGGCCGTAAAATCTTACACTTGGGCCATCTGCGACATCCAGAATTTTTGCTCCTGCCTGAGCCGCAGCGCCAAGAGCAGGTACGGCAAGACCGTCTGTGGCATGGCGGTGATATTGAATAATGAGGTCAGGATACTTATCAAGTATTTCAGATACAAGACTTTTTATAAACCTTGGGGGACATACTCCTGCCATATCTTTCAGACAGAAAATTATTTTTTTGGATGCTTCATCCTTACTGCATTCAAGAATACGCCCTGTCATTGATAGTATATCGTCAAGCACACCAAGATAATGAGGTACATCAAAACCTTTTGCCCAGCTCAGACTTATAGCTGGTTCGAAAATACGATTTTCAGCTTTTAAAGCGATTTCTGCGAATGGTACCATATTTTCGATATGGTTAAGAAAGTCAAAACAGCGTATTACATGGTAGTGCTTATTTATCAGTTCGCCTGTACGCTGCATAATTTCCCGGCATTGCGGAGCATAGCCAAGGATGTTTGTTGAGCGTATCAAAATAAGCTTCTGTGTATTCGGTGCAAAATTATTCCAGTCTTCAGCTTCTTCCCAGGGATCTGTCATACACCCAAGCATTCCCACATGGTAATGTGCACCACCACCGTTTTCAATAGATACATATCCGCATCTGTCAATAAGCGGGCCTATCAGACGGTCTGAAAAGAGCCGGAATCGATTTCCGGTTTCCGACTGTGTGATATCTCTGGGAGTAGTATTGCAGAACTCAACGTATTCTGAGTTTCGAATTGTATCAAGGACCTTGTCTCTATGACCGTTCAGATCAAATGGTGGAGAATATGAACGGTCATTAGCAGCTTTTTTTGAAACAGAAGAAACATCAACTGCCATTGGCCCGACGTTGGTATCGCCGAATTTTCGATATTTTCCAAGGCCTAAATAAGGATTATATCCTTTTGCTGTAATTTCAGCCATTAGATATGAAAGCCTTATCTCTTCAGCTACAGCTTCCCTGTAAACCATGAGTTCAGGAGTGTTGTCGATAAATTTTGTATCAACTTCACCAGCAATGAAATTGGGATGAGAGATAACTTTTTTGTGAAAAGGAATTGTTGTTTTTAAACCATCTATAAAGTACTCGGAAAGAGCTCTTTTCATGATTGACAGGGTCTTTTCCCATGTTGCACCATGTGTCATGAGAAGGCTTCCAAGAGAATCATAAACCTTCGGGAATTCATATCCGCTGAAAATACATGAATCAAGCCTTACGCCCTCGCCGCCTGGAGAGAGATATCTTGTAATTTCACCTGCATTGGGTTGAAAATTGACCTTTGGGTCTTCAAAATTTATACGACACTGCATTGCGAATCCCCTTGGTTTCAGGTCTTTCTGATTTAACCGCAATTTTTCGCCAAAGGAGACTCTTATCATTTCTTCTACCAGATCTATACCATATAGAAGTTCTGTGATGCCGTGTTCAACCTGAAGCCTGGTATTAGCTTCAATAAAATAATAATTCAGGTTTTCATCTACCAGGAACTCAAAGGTGCCGATAGAATTATAACCAGCAGCCGATATTATTCTTAAAGTTGCATCTTTTAAAGCTTTTCTTAAATCAGGAGTCAGCTTTTTCCACGCTGAAGGGGTTATTTCAAGCAACTTCTGGTTTTTTCTCTGCGCAGAGCAGTCACGCTCGTCAAGCACAACTGAATTGCCGAAGGGGTCGCATATGGCTTGTATTTCCAAATGCCTGACAGAAGTTAGAAACTTTTCAATATATAAATTAGGATTACCGAAGCTGACCTCTGCAATAGCTGAAGCCTTTTCAAAGTTGTGTTCAAGTTCCGGCTGAGAATTAATTATTACAATACCTCTGCCGCCGCCACCTCCTTCACTTTTTATCATGACCGGATAGCCGATTTCTTTGGCTGTATTTTTTGCTTCATCAAGAGTTACCGCATCATCTGAGCCGGGAATAACAGGGACATCAACTGACTTTGCAATTTCACGGGCCTTAACTTTGTTCCCCAGTTTTTTCATAGGGTCTTCAGAGGGACCAATAAAAATAATTCCATTGTCTTTGCAAAGAGAGGGGAATCGGTTGTTTTCTGCTGCAAAACCCCATCCAGGATGAAGAGCCTTTATATTGTGCTGTTTTGCAATACGTACGATTTCTTTTATATCCAGATATCCACCTTCGGTTCGAATAGTGTATGCCTTATCTGCTTTGGTAACATGCGGGGCTGTCTTATCTTCCTCTGTAGCAAAGGCTACATAAATTCCCCCCATTTCCTGTATAGTTCTTCCTATACGAAGAGCAGGTATACCACGATTAGCAACTCCTATCCTCACGTTTTTAATTGGTGAATTCATTGTAAGTTATCCCTTCAATTAAGTCTTTTTGTAAAAGTTCACCACAGAACGACACGGAGTTTCACTGAAAATTGAAAACAATAAGTAAGTGTAACTACTCAGGTTCGCTGTTCCAGCCGTGAACCTAACAACCTGAATAGTTACGATAATTCAGTGTAATTCCGTGAAAATCCGTGGTGAACTATTACGTCTTTTTTAGAAACATTTTCCTGCTGGATCTCTTCCGAAACTTTATTTTTAAAACATCATCATTTTTTTGTCAATCTGAAAATTTGCCGGTTTGGGTAGCGGCTTTCGTGTTGACGTGAAAACATGTCTCAGGTAAACTTGTAACCTAACCGTTCACGGCTTGAAACTTGAAACCATTTTTCCACTTGACCACTCGACCAAAATATTATGCCCGGACTAAACATTTTTACCAGCAACCGCCTTGAGATACTGGCCGAACAACTATCAAGGATAATAGGCAATCCTGTTGGCGGTACTTTATCTTCTCCGCTTTCGGGTGAAATTATCGTTGTTCAAAGCAAAGGAATAGAGCGATGGTTATCAATGGAGCTGGCAAGGCACAATGGTATCAGCGCAAACATATTTTTCCCCTTTCCAAATACCTGCTTAAATGAGATTTTTAAAAAACTAATGCCGGATATGCCGGATGAGTCTTTATTTGATCCTGATGTTATGACTTTCAGAATTATGGATATCTTGCCGGAATGCCGGGACAGGTCAGGTTTTGAAAGCATTAAAAAATATCTGACAGATGATGAAAATAAGCAAAAACTTTTTCAGTTGTCTGAGAAGATTTCAGAGACTTTTGACCAGTACCTTGTTTTCCGGCCGGAGATTATTTTCAAGTGGGAAGAGGGAAAAGAAGACCACTGGCAGGCAAAACTGTGGCGTGAACTTATATCCGGCAATGAAAATCAGCATAGAGCCTGGCTGAGAAAAGCCCTTATACAAAAAGTCGGGGACAGATCAGATAAAATAGCTGATCTTTCCCTATCTGATCTTGCCGTATCTGATTTTCCTGGGAGAATATTTATATTCGGCATATCCTATCTCCCGCCATTTCATACACAGGTATTTGTAGAATTATCCGGCATTGTACAAGTTGTTTTTTTTGTTTTGAACCCTTGTATGGTTTATTGGGCGGATATTGTTTCCGAAAAAGAGAAAAATAGAATCAAGAGAAAATACGTCGCAGGAGCTTCTGCATTAGATGAACTTCATCTTGAAACAGGAAACAGGCTTCTTGCATCTATGGGGAAGCAGGGAAGAGATTTTTTTGAACTTATCAGTGGATTTGACTGCGAATTGTATGAACTTTTCGAGGACCAGGCGGAATATGACATGCTCTCATGCGTTCAGTCAGATATATTATATTTAAGAGACAGAGAACATGCGAAAAATAAGTTCTCAATTAATATTGAGACAGACACCTCCATTCAGGTTCATTCATGCCACAGCCCCATGAGAGAAATTGAGGTGTTGCACGATAATTTGCTTGCCATGTTCGAAGAAAGCCCGGATCTTAAACCAAAAGATATTATCGTAATGACACCGGACATAGACACGTATGCTCCATTTATCCATGCTGTATTTGATGCTCAGGCAAATGATTCATTGCGCATTCCTTTCAGCATTGCAGACCGCAGCATTAGAAAGGAAAGACGAATTATTGAATCATTTCTGTTAATACTCGATCTGAAAAACAGCAGATTGGGGGCAGACCAGATTATTTCTCTTCTGGAATCATCAGGGATAAAAGAAAAATTCCAAATTACAGAATCAGATATACGGATTATCAGACGCTGGATAAATGATACAAGAATCAGGTGGGGCATTGATGCCACAAGCCGGACCAGGTTAAATCTTCCTGCATTTTCTGAAAACACCTGGAGAGCCGGCATTGAAAGGATGTTGTTGGGATATGCGATGCCCGGTCATGAAAGAGATATGTTTTGCGGAATTCTTCCCTATGACAATATTGAAGGAAATGATGTCAAAATTCTGGGAAGATTTCTTGAATTTCTGGACAGAGTCTTTAAGTGTATAAATGACCTGAGCCAGGCTGAAACATTATCCGGATGGGTTGATATTCTTAACACTATAATTGACAGATTTTTTCCACGGAATGACCCAAAGAATGACAATGATATTGAATATGAAATACAGCTTATACGCTATGTTCTTGATGACATATCAAAAAAGCAGGACCTGTCAGGTTTTGATAAGAATATAAGTATTGAGGTTATAAAAAAATATCTTGAGACGCGTTTTGAACGTGAGAATTCAGGCTCGGGTTTTATTGCGGGAGGGGTTACATTTTGTGCGATGCTTCCAATGCGCAGTATCCCGTTTAAGGTTGTATGCCTTGCAGGTATGGATAATGACGCATTCCCGCGCGATTCAAAAACTTTAAGCTTCGATATTATAGCAAAAGACCCAAAGCCGGGAGATAGATCAAGAAGAAATGATGATAAATATCTTTTCCTTGAGACGCTTATTTCGGCAAGGAAGAAGCTGTATATCAGTTATGTGGGGCAGAGCATCGAAGACAATACTCAGATTCCTCCCTCTGTTGTTGTAAGTGAATTGCTCGACTACATTGAGGAAAGCTTTTATGTTTCCGAAAAATGCATTCTTGATCACGTTATCACCAGGCACAGACTACAGGCGTTTTCTCCGGAGTATTTCAAAATAGACAGTAAGCTGTTCAGTTATGCTGAGGAAAATTTTATTGCCGGCAAAAGAGCTTTTAAATCTAAAATAGCCTTACATTTTGTTTCAACAGGGCTTTCAGAGCCGTCAGAAGAATGGAAAAATCCGGATATTGAAACCTTATGCTTTTTTTTCACCAATCCTGCCAAATTTCTGATTGAAAGGCGACTCGAAATATTTCTTGAAGAAACACTGCCTGTTTCAGAAGACAGGGAAGCATTTACATTAGAAGGCATTGAAAAATACCATGTAGAGCAGCGACTTTTTCAAAGTTGCATATCCGGTTTTGACTTGAGGCGTTCGTTGCCTGTATATAGAGGAATGGGGCGACTTCCTTACGGCAATGTAGGGGAACATTACTACAGAGAATCAGAAGTTAATGTAAAAGATTTTGTCAACAGAATAGACAATTTTAAAGAAAATAAAAAAAATCTTCCTCCTGTTCAAGTTGACCTGGATGTTTCAGATTTTAAAATAACCGGTGTGCTGGATAATATTTTTGAGTCCGGCCTGGTTAATATCCGTTACGCAAAAAGGAAGTCAAAAGATCTTTTAAAATCCTGGATCTATCACCTTGTTTTTTGCTCATTGCCTGAACAAAACTATCTGAAAAAGAGCCGGCTTGTTTGTAAAGATGAAACATGGGAATTTGATCCTGTTAAAGAAAGTAAAGATATTTTAGAGAATCTACTTGCATTATACTGGCAGGGATTATCAAAACCGATTCACTTTTTTCCTGAAACATCGTTTGATTATGCCCAAAGAACATTAATAAAAAAAGAAAATCAGCAGAATGCTTTAAATTACTCAAGAAAAAAATGGACTGGAGAATATTACAGAGGCGGCTGGAGCGAGTCGGATAATCCTTATTATAATCTTTGTTTCAGTAAAACAGATCCATTTGATAAAGAATTCATAAGAATTGCAGAAGAAGTTTTTGCTCCGCTTTTAAGGCATTGCAGGAAAATTTGAGCTTTTTTATTATGTTTTTTTTCACCACGAAGCTCACGAAGAACACAAAGAAATTATAAAAAACATTAATTCTAATCTTCGTGTCCTTTGTGGTTTAATTTTTCCTTTTCATTAACCCATGATATAGTTATAAGATGAGGAGGTAATTGATGCCAAGTCAACCACCGCTTCGCGAATATCTTCAACAGGAAGATCAGGATCTTGCAGCAGTTGCCAACAATCTGTGGAGAATATCCAGCGATATTCACGAGCGGCAGAACCGCCCTGACAGCAATGAGAACGGTTTTGTTCATGTCCAGGCAGTTGAAGATAATATTTGGCGCTTGCTGCAGACAACCACGCTTCTAAACAAGGCCAACAACCTTGGGGATTTTATGCCGTTTGAGCTGTTTCTCCTTTCTTGCGCCGCATGTTGTCATGATTTTGACAAGGGCCTGAAAAGCCCTTTACCTGAAGGGTTTAAGCATGGAGAAGGGTCAGGCGATTTTGTTGGAAAAAATAAGGATAAACTTGGCCTGAACCGCCTACAGGCCGATGCAATCAGCAGCGTAATCAGCATCCATAATCTGAATCCAGGTGAATTTCAGAAAAAGCTCAGTCTACTCAGAACAAATCAGGCGTCCCCTTTCGGGTCATATAACCTGCAACGCCTGGCCGTGCTTTTAAAGGCGGCTGATATCCTGCACTGCGATAATTCAAGAATTCCAAGCCTGGGAATAGAATCGGATAAATTGGAGGGACTGAACAGAAAAAAACACCTTTGCAGGTATTGTACGGACGGTTGGGTCCCTGATGGGACGCGGATTTTTATTCAGGCATCTCCGCGTACAGAAGAAGAAATCGAGGCGGTCAGCGAGGGCCTTGGATATATGAAGAATTCTGAATGGCCAGCGGTTTCGGGTGGTCTGGAACGTTATAATTTCCCATATCAGCTTGAAATGGAACATGATGTCACGGCGCAAGGCGGCCTCAAGCAAGACGAGAAGGAGCTGTTGAGCAGATACCTCAAAGACGTCATAGCAGCGACTTATCGAATTGATATTCAAGGGATATACTCAATGTCGGGTGCGGGCCATAAGTCGATTTGTTTTCCCATTGAACAGCACTATACTCCGCTTAAGACCATGAGTAATCCCGCGCGCCTTGAAGAAGTGGTTGGCATGATCAGAGAGGATGTGCGCTCAGCCGAGCGTGTACCCTTGACTGATTTGCTTTCCTCTTACCGGCGTCTGTTGATTATCGGCGAGCCGGGCGGAGGGAAAACCACCTTTTTGCGGCTTATTACCTGTGTTCTGGCAAAGGACACGCTTGAACAGGGCGAACCTGCCAGAAAACACCATCTCGGCCTTTCATTGGATAAGCCCGTGCCAATACCAATCCTTATCAGGCTTTCCGCCCTGGCTGGAACCTTGAAAAAAGGGTGTCCGGCGGTCAACGGTACTGAGCCGTGGCGTGTGCTGCTGCAGACCATGGAGGAACTGCTTGGCAAAGAAAACAGCGCAATGTTGCAAAGACTGCTTGATAACGGAGACTGTGCAGTGCTCCTTGACGGACTGGATGAGGAGCCTGATCAAAATATCAGAAAACAGATGGTGGATGTGACAAATGCCGTTCTTCATCATTGGGAGGATAATCTCTTCGTGCTCAGTTCCAGGCCGTTTGGTTACCATGCTGTTGCGGCTTTGGAGAAAATGGTGACCGCACATATCGACTCCTTTGGGAGGGATGAGATCCAGAAATTTCTGAACCAATGGGCAAATGCCCTGTTCCCTGATGAAGAAGAAAGGAACCGCGAGGCATATCTTCCGGAATTGGAATCCGCGGTCCTGAATATGCCCCGGATTCGCCGGATGGCCAAAAATCCCGTGATGTTGACCTGCCTGTGCGTGGTTCACTGGAATGAGAGAAAGTTGCCTGAGGGTAAGGCCGATCTTCTGGCCGCGGTTTTGCGGTGGTTGCTCAATGCAAAAGAAGAAAAACGCAGACAGAGAGGCTATTCCAATACATTTGCCGAGGAGTGTTTCAAGGCCCTTGCATGGGCTATGACCAGCCACAAAGATGGTAAACAGGTCAGGGCTGATCTCACGTGGGCTGCGGAACAGCTTGCTGTTCCGTTCTTGGATGAACTTGGAGTGCAGCATGACCGTTTGCGGAAAAAAGGAATCATTTTTCTGGAAGCCGAGATGCTTGACAGCGGCATTATTGAGCAGGCTGGGTCAGGGGATATTAAATTCTGGCATTATACCTTTCAGGAGCATTACGTTGCCCGCGTCCTGGCGGAATTGAGTGATGCAGATGGAGCGGATGGATGGTGGCATGCTGTCAAACCTCATCTGGATGATCACCAATGGGATGAGGTACTTGATCATTTTGCCGGATGTCTGGCCTGGACCGGGCGCAGGCGTTTGAATCTCCTTGTGGAGCGGGTCCTGAGTAAGGCGGACGGAAGTCTGGCTTTCCTTGCCCGAGCAGTCGGCGTGCTCGGCAGGATCCTGCGCATCCTGAATGTTTACGACTATCAGCCGCCTGAGCGGCTTGGCTGGGAAGAGGGCAGGGACTGGGTAATGGACATCTTCACTCTTGAAGGCGCCTCCCGTGTTCTGGTTGAACAGCGTATAGCTGCAGCCGAGGCCCTGGGCCAGGCAGGTGATCCGCGGATTGACTCGCTTGCCCCTGAGATGCTTCCTGTTCCTGGAATGGAGGGAGTTCTCCTGGGCAGGTATCCAGTGACCGTGGCGGAATATAATTGCTTTATTGAAAACAACGGGTACAGGGACCCTCAATACTGGAAAGACGAATGGTGGGGCGTGAAAGAAGAGCAAAGATGGACCATACCCGAAGACTGGGATGAACAGATCGAGCATCAGAATCGGCCGGTGACCGGCGTTTCCTGGTATGAGGCCGGAGCCTACTGCAACTGGCTGACCGCGCGGACTAATCTTTCCTATTGTCTGCCCGGGGAAAAGGAATGGAAAAAGGCGGCTACAAACCCCAATGGCGAATATCCATGGGGAGATGCTGAGCCGAATTTGGAACTGTTGAATTTTGCTGGAAATGTCGGCGTCCCGACCCCTGTGGGTATTTATCCGGCTGGAGCAGCGCCTGGCGGTCATCTTGATATGGCAGGCAACGTCTGGGAGTGGGACCGGGATTTGTATGAAGAAGGAGGCTCTGCCCGGGTGATCGGCGGCGGTTGGAACAGCAGCGCGCACTACTGCCGGTCGGCGTTTCGTGACTTCTACCCGCCCGGCCGCCGGGACCGCTACCTTGGCTTTCGCCTCTCCAGGTCTGTTTCCCTTGGCTCTTGAGCCCTTGGACCCTTGGCCTTCGGCTCGCAGCGGAGAGAAGGGAGCGAGTAGCCGCCAAAGCGGAGTAGGCGGCGTATGAGCGACCGGATCGCAGAGGAGAGGCCTGTATTCCAGGCATCTAAATGAATTATGAGAGCACAGAGTGTGGTCTAACGGCCTAAAATCTATTTGAACAGGCAAGTATTTTTGAAACTCAAGGCATTCACATTTCGATTTGCAAAACTCCGACTGTTTGAGTGTATTAATTAGCTTTAATAAAAAATAGCTTGGCTCTCTATTTTTTAGGCATAAAAAATTAAAATAAAAAGGAAACATTCATGAAATTAAATATTGTCTATAAAAAAGAAAAAAAATGGTTTATCGGGCATATTCAAGAATATCCCAATTATGAAAGTCAAGGCAAAACAGTGGATGAATTAAGAGAAAATTTAATAGAAATTTATAATGATATTAATCAAGGTTTGGTGCCTGATGCAGAACCTTTTCAGCTATTGGAAGTGGCAATTTGAAAAGAAAAAAATTGATTAAAACAATTAAGTCAAACGGTTGTTTTTTTGTGCGCCACGGTGCTAATCATGATTGGTATAAAAATCCTCAATCAGGAAAAAGCCAACCTATCCCAAGGCATACTGAAATAGAAGATGGCCTCGCTAAAAGAATAATTAAAAGACTATTGTAAAATGTCTGACAACAAAATTCAGTGTTCTCGTTCCCATGCTCCAGCATGGGAATGCATACCATATGGGTTCCCACGCCTGAGCATGGGAACCAGGCAAAGGGCCAAAGTTGGTATCACCACTAACAACTTGAAATCAATATCCAAAATGCTTCAATAGTTGCATAGTTCATTAAAAAAACTGTGAACTGTGAACCGACAACCGTGAACGGTTACACATCCCTGGAGGATTTTATGTTAACCCGATTAAAGGTTTCAGGATTCAAAAACCTTGTTGATGTGGATGTTCATTTTGGGCCGTTTAATTGCATTACAGGAGCTAATGGCTCCGGCAAGTCAAATTTATTTGATGCCATAAAATTTCTGAGCGCCTTGTCTGACAGTACATTAATTGATGCTGCTGTTTCCGTATGTGGTAAAGGAGGAAAAACGCCTGATATACGCAGTCTGTTTCACTGCGTTGGCGGTAAATATGATAAAGAAATATCTTTTGAGGCAGAGATTATAATTCCGGAACAAGGTGTTGATGATTTAGGCCAAAAAGCCAAAGCCGGCATTACATTTTTACGTTATATTGTTACTATAGCTTACAGAGCTGATTATGGCCTGCATTCAACCGGATCACTTGAATTAGTACGAGAAGAACTAGATCGTATAAATCTGCAAGATGCTTCCAAACATTTAAAGTTTCCCCATAAAGCAGGTTTATGGCGAAAGTCTGTAATAAAAGGCAAGAGAGCATTGCCCTTTATATCAACCAAAAATTCAGGAAAGCAGAGAGGCCCCGGTATTATTAAATTAATTCAGGATGGAGTTAAAGGGCGAACAAAGACTTTTCAGGCTGCCGGCCTTCCTCGTACCGTTCTTTCCGCACTAAACGCTGAGAATCCTACAGCATTTTTGGCACAACGTGAGATGCAGTCCTGGCAGGTATTACGCCTGGAGCCGTCTTCATTATGTATTTCTGATAAGTTTGCAACTCCTCCCGGATTAGGCGCTGATGGTTCTCATCTTTCTGCAACGTTATATTATCTATCACATCCCCCGGATAGCTCAAATCTAGATAGCTCAAATAAAGTTTCCGACAATAAAGCTGCATTGATATATGATCAAATTGCTTCACGCTTATCAAAATTTAATGAGAATATTTCCAAAGTAAAAGTTGAACGCGACGAAAAACGAGAACTTTTGATATTAGAAGTTATTGATCATGATGGTACAGTTCATCAAGCAAGTTCAGTTTCCGGCGGGACATTGCGCTTCTTGGCCATGATCGCCTTAGAGCTAGATACAAGGGCAGGGGGGCTAATTTGCCTGGAAGAACCGGAAAACAGTATTTATCCTGATCGCATTCCAAAAGTTTTAGAGTTTCTTCAGGATATTGCTGCCAATCCTAAAAAACCGGTTGGACCGGACAATCCCCTGCGCCAGATTATCATCAATACCCATTCACCGATTATTTTGAATCAAGTTTCTGCTGATAATTTATTATTTGCTGAATTAAAAGAATTGGAACGAGATGACCTGAGATTTAAAAGGAGTTGCTTTAGCTGTTTGCCTGATACATGGCGAAAAAAAGCTTTTCCAGAATCAGATACGGTTTCTGAGGATAAATTATTTTCCTATTTAAAATCTATATTTCCTGCCGAAAAACAATCATTAGATATAAGTCCAAAATCAAAACAGAAAAAATCAAAAAGTACTGACGATCGCTTTGACCCGCAACTGCAGCTTCCATCATTTAGGGATGTTTAAACATAACCCGCATACTTTGATTAACAGTTCAACTTCTGTTATAAAATTAAGACTTTTTCGCATGCAATAATGTACGAAAACAAATCGGGCTTTTAGGCCCGTTACATCAAAGCTGTCTATAATATGATGAATCGAACATTAAAAAATACAAATGAAGATTAATAAAAATCAGAATAAATGTTTAAAAATATCTCCCAATAAACTTAATTCTCGGTTATACTCAAGTTTATCCCTTTGGTTAATTTGCGAAGCAATGTACTAAGCTCCTTATGTATTAATGACGAAATTTGATGATAAAACTGTCATTGCTTCAAATTTGTCAACTGGCGAAGTACTTAAATTAGTGCCCGAACGAAAACCCCTGGTTCCGAGTGGTCATTGCGAGGAGTGAGGAACGACGAAGCAATCCCCTTATTTCCAAGAGATTGTTTCGGTCATGCTTCCCTCGCAATGACGGGAAAAGTATAATTTGGAGGGTTTTTGTTCAGACACTAAATTAACAAAGAATGAAGCAAATATGCTCATTCAGGTTTTCTTGTTTCAGATGATAAAATAATTCAACAATTTATCTGAGCAAAGGTGTATCAGTTTTGCTGAGCGCTATAGGTCCCGCCTTACGTTGGTAGCCGACACGAGTTAGCATGAAAAACGGCAGGAATCACTACATTATTACCACCACATGAGATACGTTGTTTTTCCCCAAAAAATACAGTCTTTACCTTATTGACTTTAATGGCGACTTGGAAAGATAATAACATTTGCAGGCCTGTCTGCGTAACCGGGGCCTCGACGGCTTCGACATTCGGAAGGGCACAGAGAAAAAACGGTTACCATAAAGCCGGACGACATTTTTCACATCGCGTTGCGGTGCCTATTACTTTCCGTTTCCTGTACTATCTGGAAGAAAGTCCTTCAAAACAGGTGCAACCAGTAAGAGGAGGGTTAAGGTATGGAAAGCAAGAAAAGTATCCTGAACAACAAAGGATGGTATATTCTCGTGACAATGATCGGTATAGTGTTTGCCTCATGGCTGGGAACACCCGCAGCGGTGCATGGTGACGTGTTTAATGACGCTTATTCCTACGAGGATAGCTTTGAGGACTCAAGCGGGATAGACCTTGCAGAGACTCAGGGCTTTGTAGTCACCGATGGTGGGCTACAGGCTTACGAGGCTCCGGCTGTGGCGGTGTCAGGGTGTATCAGTCTTCCCCAACCGGAAGGCAGCACGTTTCAGGCATGGTCGTTGTTAGAGATAAGCATTGCTGATCTTGGTGCGGGTTCACCTACGTTGGAGATCCAGGATTGCAGCGGGAACACTCTCAAGACGGTGAGCGATTTGAGTGAAGGAGAAAGCACCGTGGATCTGAGCGACATCAGTGCTGCTGCCATCCGGTTGGTGTGGGCTGTGGATCAAGTAGGCGCGAAACTGGACTTCTGGAATGTCTACGGCACAGCAGAAAGCCCGACTCGCATTGAGGTCGTTCCTAGTGGGGATATGGTCAATGCCGGTGAGACGGTCAGCTTTTCGATTGGGCTCTCGACCAGCGGGGCATTGGCAAGAAATCCGGTGCTGCACTTTTCACTTGATGACATAAACGGCTTGCACACGCCGGCTCTTGATGACGGACTGGCAGAGGACGCTGAGGTGGACTATGGCAGCGGCGAGGGAGTTACGTCCTATCGTCCGTTGGAGTTTGTCGCTGCCACAAACGGGCCAAACGGTGAAGTGCCTGCCAAACCGGAAACCGGGGCGACTGCCGGCGAGGTGGTGTGGGACCTGGAAGATTTGAGCGACGGCTTTTTCGATAATGTGGTCGTCACGCTGCGGATTCCCAACGGCTATGTCAACGGCAAGACCTTGGCGGCCCGGGCCGTGCTCAAGCACGGTATCTCCTCCGGCGCATACACGAATCACATGAGCGAGGAAAAGACCTCGGGCTCTGTCACGGTGAACTCCGTACCCAACTCCGATCAACGCGCGTATTCGCCCTTTGGTAACGTGGGGTCAGGTGCGACCGGTATTCGCGACGACTACTGGCTTCAAGACAGCGTGCCACCTGAGGCGGGTTCCTCAGATATGGAGGATCTTACGGTCACTATTACAGGTACAGGAACGTGCACACCGCTTTTCAGAGACGTAAAGATAGACCCGCGTGCTCCCTACTCCTATCAAGTGGTGAGCACCCCGGAGGTCGGCGATCCGATTACTGTTGATGATCCGGTAATCGTGCATTTTGACAGAACACATTTTTGCGATCGTTGCGCACGGGTCATGACCGACTTTGATGTGCCCAACGGCTGCGGTGAAGGGAACACGATCGGCACCCAATCGGAAATGGTGGCGGGAAATCCGATATGGGACGACATTGACAGCAAAACCCATAACGTGGTTCTTGAAGTCTGCCGACGGGGACGGAATCACGTTCACCGGGTGATGAGCGGAAACGATCCCGGGACCTACATCCACTGGCCAGGATGGGGCGAATATTATATTAACAGGGGTTCTCTTAGGGCAGGCGAGAACTTCACCACATGGGCGCCTTACGGGAATGAGAGCCACCGGACCCACAGCGTGACCCTGGATCACTCATATGATCTGATCGAGATACCTGCAGGCATTACCTTTCACGGAATTCGTCTGACGCGCAACTTGAACCGGCTATACAAAGATTGCACTGGAATCGCTCCAGCGCCGACAGATCCGGCCTTTGACCACAATGCTGATCCACCTCACCCAGCGTGGAAGCCGGTCGATATCACCTGGGACGGCGCTCCTTTCAGCAACCCGCCGGATGTGAATGACCCAACGGCTGTGGTACTGCCGGGCTGCCGCCTGTTGGGGGTCAAGGATGACGATGCCCCCTCGTGGATCGGACCCGATTATGGCATTTGGAATCCGTACTTCATTTGGCGTGTGTGCGACGGCAGCTATGGCTGCGCTGAGCTTCCGGAAACAACGGCTATGTCCTTGGTCGGGGGGACGATCTACACCCATGAGACCGTCACCGACCCGGCGGGGGTTACCCATGAGTGCCACACATACGGTGGTTGGACCCTGTATAAGGAACTCAGATCCTGGCCAAGAGTCTATAGTTGGGTTGAGGAAAATCAGGTGCCTGCCGGTCAGGTGGCTCACATCATCGTGAATCCTGAAAACGACAACCATGCCAGCCAATGGGTAGAGGGGCGTTGGGTTGTCAATCTCTACGGGAGCAGGGACTACATTGACCTGCAAGGGGTTACCGGAGAAGTGCTCACAGAGGGTTTGATGATCCCCGATGCCGATCAGAACGTGGTGGGACAAAGCTGTGACACAGCCAATGACATTACGTTCCATGTCCCTGATCCAAGCGGGTGCAGCAGCGCTGTCAGTGAGGACGATGAGGCCTGTATGGCGTGGTGGGAAGTGCCTGCTGCTTGTCAGCCGCCAAATGGGTGGGGATCCCCGATACCTGGTAACCTGACCCACGATAATTATGTCCCCATGTATCGCTTTCGTCTGAATGCGCCCGTGCTGAATACCACGCCGGCCACTACAGTCATCGACTTTGTGGCTGAAGTGCGTACCACTGGCCTCACTGCCAGAGGGGCGGATAATGCAGTCGATCCTGCGAGATGGTCAGGTGCGAACTACAGCACATCCTCTTCGGTGAGTGTGCTTGAAATGCCTGGGCTGGATCTTTCAGCAGCAGGCCCGGCCGCCCGAAAGGTAGGCGATACGTTTACCTATACGCTCAAGCTGACCAATTTTGGCAACACGCCCAATAACGGCTGGTATCTGGTCACGTGGCTGCCCAGAACGGGCGTAAACTCCAGTGAGTTTACGCCGGAATATGGTCAGGCATACGTGAACGAGTTGCCTGATGACGTGATCGTAGAGTACTCCACAAATGCGGATTGTTTCACTGATCCGTTGGGGGTGATCTGGACGGCAATGGCGCTTCAGGCGACCAGTCGCACGGGGTATCAAGCAGAAACAGTGAGCGCCATTGCCCCAGACGCTGCTGGTCTCCGTCTGCGTAGAAGACCGGACGCAACGGAGCATTTTAATCCGGGAAATATTCTCTTAGGGGCCCTTGACGTTGTTATCCCCAATAATGTGCTGCTTGAGGGAAAATGGCTGTACACCCGGGCTTTGGCCGGTGCCGCGATGCTCTTTGGAGCAGCCTCAGACGTTGCCCCTGTGGAAACAGTGAACGTTCGGACCATGGTGAGCCCAGAGGCTGCCGTGGAGATTGAAAAAACGTTGGAGATCGACGCGACCCGGGCGGGCTGGATCAAATGGTCGCTCTGGGTGCACAATGTATCCGGAGCAACGGCGACAAACATTGAAGTTCTTGATGAACTGCCGGAAGAGATCATC
Source organism: Deltaproteobacteria bacterium (assembly GCA_030262895.1). GTDB lineage: Bacteria > Desulfobacterota > Desulfobacteria > Desulfobacterales > ETH-SRB1 > B13-G4. The sequence continues at coordinate 25,602 of JAJSZW010000041.1, forward strand.
TACGAAGGGCTTGCAGAATCACTTCCCTCGGGTTGGAGCCCCATAGAGGAGCCCACCGTGGGCGACATCGACGGCCGGCTGCGCGTTATGATCAGCGAACTGGACCCTGACGATGGAAATTCCGGCACTGGGGATGACGAGGGGGGGATCGCCTTCCGGAGCAGACTGAATGAAGGCACCCCGATGGGCACGGTCATTGAAAACTGTGCAACGGCAACCCCGGAACAAGGCAGCGGCGACCGAAGTTGTGCCTCGACCACTGTTCCGAACCTTGAAGTCATGAAAGACCAGGAGGCGGTTGATCGAGTTCGCGCAACGCCGACTACCGACGTCTTTCACGGAGACGTGATCAGTTACACGATTACCGCTACGAACGGATTTGACCATGTTGTATACATCACTATCCACGACGAGTTGGATGATTACGTGGACTACGTTCCGAATACGCTTACGGTCAACAGCGCAACCGCATCCAACACCTTCATCACCGACGGAGTGCTGGACTACCCCTATCCTGATCCGGTAGTTCCCGGCGAGACGCTGAGGCTCGCATTTGACGTGAGGGTCAAGGCTGGGGCTCCGAACAACCAGCTCATCGAGAACACAGCCCAGATCACTGCATGTATTGACCCGCGTCATCCTTCCAGTTGCTTTAGTGCCGTAGAGACTGCTCCCGTGTACAATCTGATTCGCGATCTCGGGGCCTTTGCACAGGCTTTTGGAAGCGTGATAGGCGAGGCCAACTACTCATCAGAATGGGATAGCGATCTGGACGGCGATGTTGACGGGATAGACTTGTCCATACTCGTTAATGGACCATGAAGAATCGGTGTCAAAGCTTGTAATCGGCAAAGCTTGAATTGTGAATAAGGGAACGTTTAATTCACAATTCAAGCTTTTGACATTTGTTCTTGAAAATCAAATGAAGATGATTGTTTGGAATCGGTGTCACATCTTGATTAGCACATTAGTTGACATCTGTTTACGCAGATGCTATTGAAGAAACATGTCAAGATCATGGAGAATTGAGTTTAAGGGTGCGCTGTATCATGTTCTTTCACGGGGGAACGAACAAAAGGATATATTTTGGGATAATGAGGACCGGAACTGTTTTATTTGCCTTATGGGTGAAATGTCTGATCGTTTTGATGTGGAGATTTTTGCCTATGTATTGATGAACAACCATTACCATATCCTTTTTCGAACAAACAAACCCAACCTTTCAAAGGCAATGCAGTGGCTGGGAGTCACTTATACAAGACGTTTTAATAACCGCCATGCCCGTAGCGGTCATCTGTTTCAGGGCAGGTTTAAAAGTCTTATCATAGAAAATGATGCCTACCTTGTCCGTTTGTCATGCTATATTCATCGTAATCCCTTAAGAGCCCGTATCGTTAAACGGCTTATTGATCATAAGTGGAGCAGTTACCCGGTATACGCCTATAACCGAAAGTATCCCGAATGGTTGAAAACAGATACTGTCCTGTCGCAGTTCGGTACAGATAATCCGCAATTAGCCTATCGGAAAAAAGTGCAGAGATATTCAAAAGAGGAAGCATCTCTGTTTGAAGAGCTGCGCTATGGTTTATTTTTTGGTACAGCCGGATTTGCCGATAGACTGAAATCCAGATTTTTAAAAGAAGCCAACCCGGAACTGCCTCAACAGATAATGCTGCTTAAAAAAAATGAGCCTGAAAAACTACTGCAAGGCTTATCCGATGTTTTAGGATGCGACTTTGAATCATTCAGAGAATCTTTAAGGATACCGGAAAAAGATAAGGCGGCCAGAGATCTGATGATATATTTTTTGTGGCAAACAGGACTTTTTACAAACCAGAAGATATCAGAACTGTTCGGTCTGTCGTACTCATCCATTAGCAGACGAGTTGGTATTTTCAGAGAAAAACTTCGTGTCGATAAAACCTTTAAAAAGAAATATGATGAGATAAGTGCGTTAATCAAGATGTGACACTATTTGGCAGTATGGATATTAAGAAGTGAAATAAAAAGTAATGACTAAAATTACCGAATCTGCAATCGAAAAATTTGCCATCGAATGCCTTAAAAAGCAGGGCTACCAATATATCTACGCTCCTTCCATTGCCCCGGACGGCATAAAAATTTTGGGAATAGTTAGATGAAAAAAAAGAAAAAAATCCCGGACAATCAGATTACTGTATATCAGACACCTGAGGGGGGAATTAATATAGAAGTGCTGTACGCTGATGAAAATATCTGGCTGCCTCAAAAACGAATGGCGGAACTGTTTGGGTGTAGTGCAGACAACATATCTTTGCACCTGAAGAATATCTATAAAGAGAAAGAACTCAATGAATCTTCAACTACCGAGGTTTTCTCGGTAGTTCAAATTGAGGGAAAAAGGGAGGTTTCCCGCAATGTGACCTGCTATTCTTTAGAGGCAATTATTGCCGTGGGGTATCGAGTAAATTCGGTGCGTGGTACACAATTTCGGCAGTGGGCAATAACAATTCTCCAGAAATATATACACAAAGGTTTCGCTATCGACAGCGACCGCTTTAAATACGGTTCCCGATTCAGCACCCGGTTTTTCGATGATTTGCTTGAAGAAATCAGGGATATCCGCGCAAGCGAAAGAATGGCGTATCAAAAAATTACAGATATTTATGCAACTTCGATTGATTATTCTGCTAAGGCAGAAGATACGAAAAAGTTTTTTGCCACAGTTCAAAACAAACTGCACTTTGCCATTACCGGGCAAACTGCCGCTGAAATTGTCGCCAAACGGGCAGATAGCACTAAACTAAACATGGGATTAACATCATGGCGAAAAGGGCCCAAAGGTAAAGTTATGCCAAGTGATGTTTCTACTGCTAAAAATTATTTAAACAAACCGGAGCTCGATCATCTAAACCGCATCGTCACGATGTATCTGGATTTTGCGGAATTACAGGCTGTTCGTAATATTCCTATGTATATGAAAGACTGGATTAAAAAGTTGAATGCCTTTTTAAAGTTCAGCGAATATGAAATCCTGACCGATGCCGGTTCAATTAGCCATGAAGTTGCTTTGGCTTTGGCGCATAAGGAATATGAAATTTTTAATAAAGACCAGGATAAAAAATACATTTCCGATTTTGATCGCGAAGTCAAAATTCTTTTAGATAAAAATAAAGACGATGGAAATGAGCATGACTAAAATCCCCGAATCCGAAATCGAAAAATTCGCCATCGAACTCCTTGAGCACGGCTTTGGTGTTCATTGCACTCCAATTATATGAAAAATAATTTTGTCAGGAGAACAGCATGTATGATCGTATTTTAATGCGGATGCAGGAGGCTATTGGGAATCAACAAGTGATGTTAAAAAAGATTACC
>JAJSZW010000042.1 GCA_030262895.1 Deltaproteobacteria bacterium
TATATTGTGCGCTCCGTCAAGGATTATCAGGGGCTTTTCAGAAACTATATCCAGCCTTCCGGGCCAGCGGTTTTTTTCAAGCCCCCTTTGTATGCTCTTTAGAGAAATTTCTGCTTTGTTTTTATTCAGCAGTTCGCATGCCGCAAGCACGAGTCCCGCATTGTCGATCTGGTGATTTCCTCGCAATCCTGTGCGCAGGTTACGCCATGTGTTTTCTATTCCAAAATAGGTAAAGGTTTTGGTTTTGTTTCTTCTTACTTTAAATTCATCCCCAAGACGATAAAAGGTCGCAGACTTTTTTCTGGCAATATCTTTTAAGGTCGAGATGACGCTCTTCTGACTGGCGCCTGTTACAACAGGTATGTTGTTTTTTATTATCCCGCCTTTTTCACCTGCAATTTGTTTTATGGTGTTTCCAAGATACATTCTGTGTTCAAGTGATATGTTGGAAATTATGGTAAGGGCGGGTTTTATGATGTTGGTTGCGTCAAGCCTTCCTCCCATTCCTGTTTCTATTACAGCCCAGTCCACTTTTTGTTTTCCAAATTCATAAAGTGCCATTGCAGTGGAGTATTCAAAGAAAGTCGGCTCGCGTTTTCCTGTGGATACGTTTTTTAATACTTCATATGCTTCAACAATGGTTTTGTTTGAAACAGGCTGGTTGTTTATTCGTATTCTTTCATTAAAACGAACAAGATGAGGTGAAGTATAAAGCCCTACCCTGTAGTTTGATTCTTTAAGAATTGAAGCAATGGAGGATGCAATTGATCCTTTTCCGTTTGTTCCCGCCACATGAATGCACGAAAAGCTGTCCTGGGGATTACCCAAGCCATGCATCATGCTTTTGATGGTTGAAAGGCCGAGTTTGATCCCGAACCTTTTCAGGCCGTACATGGTCTGAATGCATTTATTGTAATGGTTCTTTGAGTCCATAGCCACAAAAAACCCGGCAAAAATTAATATTCCTGCCGGGTTCAAGTTCCTTATGTTTAACCTTGTTATCTGTATCTTTTAGAAGCTGTAATCCTTTGTCTTCTTAAAGCTTCGCGCTGCTTGCGACGTTTGTGCTCGCTTGGCTTTTCATAGCTTTTTTTCAGCTTCAGCCTTTTAAAAAGGCCGTCATTCTGAATCTTCTTTTTCAGAATGCGCATGGCCTTTTCAAGGTCATTGTCATAAACCTTGACTTGAATTTCCTTCAAACTCCTCGCCCCCTTCTTTCCATCAGACGAATATATATAACTCTCCGATGTTTTTTAGCCTAATTTTTTAATATAACTAATTTTTAATCATATGGCAAGAAAAAAATATGTCCGGGTCTTAAATTTAAGACCCGGACACATACAGGGGACCAGGCAATTTAGGTTTGAATATAACCTGAATTGAGTCTTTTCTACAGTTTTGAAATAAGCTCTGCTGTAACTGATTTTATGTCTGCAGCGCCGTCCAGAGTAATGTATTTAATGGATCCGCCTTGTGCTGCGAGGTCTTTGAAATAATAGGCTGCTGCAAGTGTGCCCGTGTCGGAGTCATAGTAAATGCCGTGGCGTTTGTCGATGGCTCCCTCATCCTGATCGTCGGCTCTTTTGGATAAAGCACCGCCGCATACTCGGCATTTGTCTCCATCAGGTTTGATGGCGTCAATAAAGATATTGTTGGGATGGTTGTTGTCATTTGCGCAGAGCCTGCGCCCCATGATTCTGTCTTTGGCAATCCGGCGGTCAAGTAGTATTTCCACAACAATATCGAGGCTCATGTTTTCTGCTTTGAGAGCTTCATCAAGCTTTATTGCCTGGTTCTTGTTTCTTGGAAAGCCGTCGAGTAGCCAGCCGACTTTACAATCATCTTGCTTCAGGCGGTCGAGTATCATTGGTATTGTAATTCCATCTGGTACTAATTCGCCTTTGTCGATGTATTCCTTGGCCTGTTTGCCAAGTTCTGTGCCGCCCTTGATATTGTCACGGAAAATAGCGCCTGATTCAATGTGAGCAGCATTGTATTTATCCTTTACAATGGCTCCCTGAGTTCCTTTTCCGCTGCCGTTTGGACCAAAAAACAAAATGTTCATAAGATTCTCCTTTTTCAGTAATAATATTTTGTTATAATTTCCGGATTTTCTTTCAGATAGCTTTTCAATAACCCCTTTACGTGCTATTTGTTTTTGTTAAATCCGAAGTCAAAAAACTTTTTACGAAATCGTCAAACGTATTTTACTATAAGAATAGGTGTCTAATGTCAAGAAAATGAAGATTTAACTTTTTAATCAGAATTTAATAATTTTTTTACCAGCGACAATGCTTCCTGTCTGGTATTTATCTGATTTGAAAGCCGTGCTTCTTCAACTTTTAATATAATTTTTTTGAATAATGGAGAAGGAGACAAGCCGAATTTATTAATTAAATCATTACCTGTAATAAGAGCAGGTATTTTTTTTCTTTGCATAAACTCTGAAAAATATTTGAGGATCATATTTTTCGCAAATTCTATGAATTCCTCTTTGCTTGCATCCCCCTTCCCTTTCATATCTGCAATGCTGTGAAGCAAAAGACAGGGTGTATTGTCACCGCATTTTATAAAAAAGCGGGTTATTCCTTTATTGGTCAATGTGCCCTTGCTCTTTGCGATAAAAAGGTGCAATGGATTGACATGATTGCGGATGATGAAATCAATGAAATATTTTTCTTTTGTTGATAATTTTAGCCTGGAGCTTATTTCTTTAGTTATTTCAGCACCTTTTTTGCTGTGACCGTAGAAATGAACATTCCCCTCGTTATCAACTTTTTTTACCAAGGGTTTTCCTGTATCATGAAGCAGAATGGCAAATTTAAGGAGAGATGCCGTATTTTCATCTATACTGTGGGTGATTTTGTTATTAAGAATATTTTCAAGATGATAAAATGCCTTCATTGTGTGCTCAAAAACATCATATTGATGAAATCTGTTCTGAAAGCATGCTTTTAAGTTGCCGAGTTCAGGAAATATGGCGAATAAAAGGCCGGTATCAGCCATTTGAGAAATATAAAGATGCGATTCAGGCGTTTGCAGTATCTTTAAGAATTCCGACCTGATGCGTTCGCCGGCAGAATTTTTTATAAGCTTTGCATTTTTTCTTATTGCAGAGACTGTATTTGTATCGATTTCAAAATTCAGTGACGCGCCTATCCTGTATGCCCTGATAAGACGGACCGGGTCTTTCTCAAATGCTGTATCTGAAACCATGCGGATTTTTTTGTCTGCAATGTCCTTCATGCCACCGGCGCAGTCAATAATCCTTCCCGATGACAAAGAACAGGCCATGGCATTGATCGTAAAATCTCTTTTGAGAAGGTCATCTTCAATAGTCTGCCCATTGGCCGAAGATATATCAAAGATTTTATTGTCGGAAATTACCCGGATTATCTTGTGATCCTTCTTACCTAACTCAATGATGTGATCTGATTTTTTTACAGCTATTTTTTTTGCAAATTTTTCTGGATTTCCAAAAACAGCGATGTCATAATCAAAAGGAAATCTTCCAAGAATTATATCCCTTATTGAACCGCCGACAATATATGCGCCTTTAATTTTCGGTATAATTTTTATATCTAATTTGTTCATGGTTATAACAATATATTGGCATCCTTCATTCACCAGTTTACACTTTTTTCGAAAAAGCGTGTATTATCGAATTGAATGCTGATGTCGAAACTGGAAATTTGAAATTAGGTAACGCATCTACATCTTAGTATTTTTCCCAATTTATAGTTTCAAATTTCACTGCCAAAATACAAGATCAACAAAGTGTAAACTACTTTTGACTTGTCGTGAAAGATGCCAATATCTTCATATATGTTATGCAAGATTATAAAAAGAAGACAATAAAGGTCGCGGTTACAGGCAATGCCGGTTCCGGCAAGACTTCTGTCTGTAATATTTTAAAAAAAATGGGCGCGCAAGTAGTTTTTTCCGATGTTATTGCAAGGGAACTTGTTTCTCCGGGCACCCCTGCCTATAAAAATATAATTAATTTCTTTGGAAAACGGGTGTTGAAAGAAAACGGCTTTCTAAATCGTAAAATGCTGAGAAGCATTATTGCAAATGACGATTCTGCACGTAAAACCCTGGAGAAAATTGTACATCCTGAAATAATAAAGTTTATTAAGTTAAAAATGAATAAGGCGGAAAAAGATGTTAAAAGATTTGTTTTTGTAGAAATACCTCTTCTTTTTGAACTTTGTTTGGAAGACCTGTTCGATTTGGTCATAACGGTTAGCGCCGACTATGAATTGCGGATTGAAAGGCTGATGTGCCGGGATAAAGTTTCACGCTATGATGCAGAATCCCTTTTCAGCTTACAGATGCCTGAAGAAGAAAAGATTAAACGGGCTGAATTGGTTATAAAAAATAACGGCTCAATCGAACAGTTGATAAAATCAGTTGAAGTTTTATATAGTGAACTAATAAGAAAATACGAAAAAAGTATGGAAAGTGCTTGACAAACAAAAAATCGTAAGTTATTTTTTAATTTATTTAAGGCAGTAAGCCCACCTATTGGAGAGAATACCTTTTAAATTCTTCTGAATTAAAAAATCACTAAACTAAACAAAATTATATTCCTCCATAATAGAGCCCTTTGAAAAACGTTCATGTTTGTTCAACCTAAGTTGAGCGATTTTTTTTGCGAAGAAATGTGCCAAGGTCCTGATGCAGCAAGGTTTGCGAAAATCGGAGGCATACCAATGGATATGTCGAGACTTTTCGCAAGTCCTTGATGCGCAAGAGATTGGTGCAGGTCGAGTAAAAAATCGCTCAATTTAGGTTCAAGTAAGGCGAAAATTTTAACTGCAGGAATACAGCTTAGCTTATAGCTGATGGCTCTTAAGCTCATAAGATAAAAAGGCATAACAGCTCAGCAGCTTATCAGCTAACATAGCCTGACGCAGGCACTTTAGTGACACGAAGTGAAGCATCAGCGCTAACCTTTAGCGCCAATTGGACAAAAGGGGGACGTTTTGCAAAGGTCTCTAATAACCAGCAGGGAACCAGTCTATTAGTTACTGTATTAGCAATCGACCCATCCGGAATTAGCTTTTGCCGTTTCACTCATTCCGCTATCGAAGATAAAATAAAGTGGGGCGTGCATGAAATCCGTTTTAAAGACTTAATTGGGTGACAAAGTCTGAATGCTTTGAGAAATATGGGCTATTGGGTTTGTAAGAATTAAGAAAAGGGGTAAGTTTTAATGAACATAGTTGAATTAAAAGACAAGAAAATAAGTGAACTGACAGATATGGCAAAGAGTTTTAATATTGAGGGTGCTGCCGGAATGCGAAGGCAGGATCTTGTTTTTGCCCTTCTGCAGGCCCAGATTGAAAAGGATGGTTTAATATTCGGCGAAGGAACACTTGAGATTTTGCCTGACGGATTTGGGTTCTTAAGATCGCCTAATTCCAATTATCTTCCCGGCCCTGATGACATTTATGTTTCTCCGTCACAGATACGTCGTTTCAATCTGCGGACAGGAGATACTGTGTCGGGGCAGATCCGACGGCCAAAGGAGTCTGAACGGTATTTTGCGCTTTTGAAAGTTGAGGCTGTAAACTATGAAGATCCTGAGGTGGCCAGGGAAAAGATCCTTTTTGATAATCTGACCCCGCTTTATCCTGACAGAAAAATAAACCTTGAAAGTTCTTCCGATAATTACTCCGCACGAATAATGGATCTTATGATTCCTATTGGTTTTGGCCAGAGGGGCCTGATCGTTTCACCTCCCAGGTCAGGGAAAACGATGCTTTTGCAGAATATTGCCAACAGCGTTATTGCCAGCCATAAAAATATTGTTCCTTTTATTCTTCTGATTGATGAACGCCCTGAAGAAGTGACGGATATGCAACGATCAGTTAATGCGGAAGTCATAAGCTCAACTTTTGATGAACCTGCCGAAAGACATGTTCAGGTCGCCGAAATGGTGATCGAAAAGGCAAAAAGGCTGGTGGAACATAAAAAGGATGTTATTGTTCTGCTGGATAGCATAACAAGACTTGCGCGTGCCTATAATTCTGTTATGCCGCCAAGCGGAAAGATTCTTTCCGGAGGAGTTGATTCAAATGCTCTCCAGCGGCCAAAACGTTTTTTTGGCGCGGCCAGAAATATTGAAGAAGGTGGAAGCCTTACTATTATAGCAACCGCTCTGGTTGATACAGGAAGCCGGATGGATGAAGTTATTTTTGAGGAATTCAAGGGTACAGGTAATATGGAAATTCAATTAGATAGAAGGCTTTCTGATAAAAGACTATTCCCTGCGATTGATATAAAGAAATCAGGTACCCGTAAAGAAGAGTTGCTGCTGGATGAAGAGACTCTTAACCGTGTCTGGATATTAAGAAAACTCCTTGCCTCATTAAATCCTTCAGACAGTATGGAATTTTTACTTGAAAAAATGAGCAGAACAAAGGATAATAGAAATTTTTTAGATTCAATGAATTCATAATAAGGGAATATAAAAAATGAAAGCTGACATACATCCTAAGTACTCTAATACTACTATTAAGTGTGCATGTGGCAATTTGATGGAAATCGGTTCAACAAAATCAAATATACGAGTTGAAATCTGTTCAAAATGCCATCCATTTTTTACAGGCAAGCAGAAACTCATTGATACAGCCGGTAGAATTGAACGTTTCCGCAAAAAATATGAAAAATTTCAGAAGTAACTTAGGTTAACGTAGTTGATGAGGAATTTAACCGAGTTGAGGCATTTTGGAATTCGCCTTTTCTCGGTTATTATCGTTACAGACCATTAATATATTTGGTGAGAATTTATGTTTAATAAGCTAAAAGGGGTTGAAAAGCGCTTTTTAGAGTTGGAAGAATTATTGGGTAATCCCAAAATAATTCAGGATCGGGATTTATACCAGAAGTATAGCCAGGAACATGCTGAACTTAACAAGATTGTATCGGTTTACAGGAATTACAAACAGATAATAGAAGACCTTGAGGACAGCAACGAATTGCTGAAGGATGCTGACCCTGAAATAAAAAATTTAGCCCGGGAAGAAGTTAACTCATTAAGTACTGAAAGGGAGAAGCGGGAAGAAGAGCTTAAAAAGCTACTTATCCCTAAGGATCCGCTCGATGAAAAAAATGTATTAATTGAAATAAGAGCTGGGACAGGAGGAGAGGAGGCAAGCCTGTTTGCAAATGATCTGTTCAGAATGTACAGTAGATATGCTGAAAACAGATCCTGGAAGGTTGAGATCATGAATCATCATACAATGGGCGTAGGTGGTTTAAAAGAGATTGTAGCGATGATCCATGGTAAAGGAGCATTTAACCGCTTTAAATATGAGAGCGGTACTCATCGTGTCCAGCGTGTTCCTACAACTGAAACTCAAGGAAGAATACACACCTCTGCGGTTACAGTGGCGGTTTTGCCTGAAGCGGAAGAAGTTGAAGTCCGTATTGATCCAAATGAAATTAAAGTTGATGTATATCGTTCAAGCGGACCAGGAGGTCAATCTGTAAATACTACCGATTCAGCCGTACGTATTACTCATCTGCCAACAGGCCTTGTTGTTACTTGCCAGGATGAAAAGTCACAACTAAAAAACAAAAACAGGGCTATGAAGGTTTTACGCGCCCGTCTTCTTGACAGTAAGATCAGAGAACAAAATGAAAAGAGGTCGGAAGAACGGAAAAGCCAGATAGGAAGCGGGGATAGAAGCGAAAGGATAAGAACATATAATTTTCCACAGGGCAGGGTTACAGACCATAGGATCGGACTTACCCTTTACAAACTGGAAAGTATTATGCAGGGAGATATAGATGATATAATAGACCAACTTACAACATTTTATCAAACTCAGGCATTACAGAATGCAGAATCAGCCGAACTCAGGATTTCCTGAATGGACAATAATTAAACTCCTCGATTGGACTACTTCGTATTTTAAATCCCACAACATTGACAGTCCGAGATCAACCTCTGAAATACTTCTGGCGCATACATTAGGCTTAAAAAGGATAGATTTGTATTTGCGCTATGATCAGCCGCTTACTATCGATGAACTTTTGTTGTTCAAAATATATATAAAAAGGCGGATTAACAGGGAACCAGTTGCATATATCGTGGGTACCAGGGAATTTTGGTCCATAGATCTATCTGTGACAAAGGATGTACTGATTCCACGCCCTGAGACAGAATGCCTTGTTGAGTCAGCGCTTTCACTTCCGGAATTGGGTCCTGGGCCAAAGCGTATTTTAGAGCTTGGTACGGGTTCCGGCGCAATAACCCTGGCGCTTGCATCTGAAAGGCCGGAGTATATCTATTTTGCATCTGATAGTTCAGTTGAAGCTGTTAAACTGGCATTTATGAATGCAAAGCTCCATCATCTTGATGGAAAAATAAATTTTTTTGCCGGGGATTGGCTTGAGCCGTTAAAAAATACCGGGCAGCTATTTGACATGATTATATCCAACCCTCCTTATATTAGGACGTTGTCCATACCTGAACTCCAGCCTGAGATATACAGATATGAGCCCCTTAGGGCTCTTGACGGGGGGAAAGCCGGCCTGAACCCAATTAAAAAAATTATCTTTGAGGCTCATGCCTTCCTTGTACAAAAGGGAATACTTTTGCTGGAGATAGGACATGATCAAAAAGATCAGATCAAAAAAATTATAGATGATTGTGGGAATTATGAAAATGTTGTCTTTAAAAAAGACTATTCCGGTTATGACAGAATGGTTTGCATTAGGAAAAAATAAAAAACTATTGCAGAGCATTATAATATTTGTTAATTGAGACAGGTTTGTATATATATAGCCGTGAACAATTAGTCACACGTCTTTGGACCTTTTTCCCGGTGCTCCGCATGGCGGAGTCGGAAATGGGGATGATGAAGGCGAAAGAATAACCATTATAAAAGGGGAAAATTATGTCTTATATTACAATGAAGGAACTCCTTGAGGCAGGAGTACATTTCGGTCATCAGACAAAGCGCTGGAATCCCAAGATGAAACCTTATATCTTTGGGGCAAGGAACGGTATCTATATCATAGATCTTCAGAAAACCGTTCGTATGTTTAAAAATGTATATGACTTTATAGTCGATTTGGTTGCAAATGGCAAGTCCGTCCTTTTTGTAGGAACCAAAAAGCAGGCGCGCGAATCTATTTATGAAGAGGCCAATAGATGCGAGATGTTCTATGTCCATAACAGATGGCTTGGCGGAATGCTTACAAATTTTCAGACAATAAAACAGAGTATCGACCGCCTTAATTATCTCAATAATATAATAAATGATGAATCAATTAACCTTTTCCCCAAAAAAGAGAGATTGAAACTTCAAAAATCCCGGGTAAAACTTGACGACGTTCTTGGCGGAATCCGTTCCATGAATAAGCTTCCTGGTGCAATATTTATTGTTGATCCAAAAAACGAGGCAATTGCCGTTCGTGAGGGAAAACGGCTGAACATTCCAATTATTGCTATTGTTGATACCAATTGTGATCCGGACGATATAGATTACATTATACCGGGCAATGATGATGCTATTCGGGCGATAAGACTGATTTCATCCAGAATTGCTCAAGCTTGTATTGAGGGGAAACAGTGCTTGTTGGAAAAACAGCAGGCTGAGGCCGATAAGGAGATAGAGGAAGAAGCCGAAGGTTTACCAGTAGATTCAGAGTTAAAACCAGGTGAAAGAAAGGTTGTTGCAGACGGTTCTGAGGGACCTGTCGTCGAGATAATCAGAAAAACAGCTCCCATAGCTTCTTCAGAAACCTCAGATGATAATAAAAGCGAGAAATCAGAAAAAACTACTGAAGCAAAGGATATAGGAGAATAATAATGACGGCAATAAGTGCTACAATGGTTAAACAGCTCCGCGAAAAGACCGGAGTCGGAATAATGGATTGTAAAGAAGCGCTTTCGCAAAGCAATGGCGATATAGATAACGCAGTCGATTTTTTAAGAAAAAAAGGGTTGGCAACAGCGCAAAAGAGGGCCGGAAGAGCTATGAGCGAAGGATTAATCCAACCTTATATCCATATGGGCGGCAAGCTGGGAGTACTGGTTGAGATAAACAGTGAGACCGACTTTGTTGCAAAGAATGATGACTTTAAAGAATTTGCTAAAAATATAGCTATGCATATAGCGGCAACCAATCCTGTTGGAATCGCATCCGATGATGTGCCGGAGGAAGTCATAAATAAAGAAAAGGAAATATATCGTGCCCAGGCCATTGAATTGGGTAAACCCGAAAACGTGATAGACAAAATAGTTGAGGGAAAACTAAACAAGTTTTATAAGGATAACTGCCTGTTGAATCAGGCATACGTGCGTAATCCGGATGTGAATATATCGGATCTTTTAAATGATCTGATTGCAAAGATGGGCGAGAACATAACAATTAAACGTTTTGTAAGATTTCAGATAGGAGATTCTTAAGCCTTGACACTTCCTCGATACAACAAGGTTTTGTTAAAATTGAGCGGTGAAGCTCTTATGGGCGATCAGACTTTTGGTATCAGTCCGGAAGTGATAAAATATGTGGCTGAAGAGGTCCGTTCGATATTTGATTTAGGGGTTCAGATAGCCATCGTTGTTGGTGGTGGTAATATTTTCAGAGGGATTGCCGCCAGTTCATTTGGAATGGATAGAACTTCTGCTGACCATATGGGTATGCTGGCAACAGTAATCAACAGCCTCGCATTGCAGGACGCACTTGAAAAGAAAGGTGTTCAGACCCGCACTCAGTCTGCAATATCGATGCATGAGGTGGCTGAGCCTTATATTCTGCGTAAAGCTATTCGCCATCTTGAAAAAGGACGCGTCGTTATTTTTGCAGCAGGTACAGGGAATCCCTATTTTACCACAGATACTGCTGCGGTTTTAAGAGGTCAGGAGATTCATGCTGAGATTTTGCTGAAAGCCACCAAGGTTGCAGGCCTGTATGATTCAGATCCTGTTGTAAACAAGGACGCCAAGTTCATTAAAAAAATCACTTATATAGAAGTTTTGGAAAGGCAGCTCAAAGTCATGGATATGACAGCTATCTCTCTGGCTATGGAGAATCAGCTTCCTCTTGTTATTTTTGATATTAAAAACAAGGGAAATCTCAGAAAGATAGTATGTGGAGAGGAGATCGGAACCAGGATAAACAATTGACAGCTCGCTAAGGTAAAAAATTTACCACGGAACAACACGGAGTTTCACTGAAAATTGTAAACAATGAGTAAGTGTAACTACCCAGGTTCACGCTTAGAGAGCGATGAAAATTGAACGGAAGATTAGAACGAAGCCCAATTGATCAATCATCTCAAAACAACTCGCTTGAAAGTGGGTATTATTGATAATTCCGTGAAAATCTGTGGTTAAATATTATCGAAAAGGTAAAATTATATGCTGGAATCCATATATAAAGAAACAAAAGAAAATATGGGCAAATCAATTGCCGCCCTTAAAAAGGACTTAAATAAAGTCAGGACCGGCCGCGCTTCTCTTTCTTTGCTTGATGGAATACTTGTTGATTATTACGGCACCCGGACTCCCATTAACCAGATGGCCTCGCTCTCAGTTCCTGAAAGTCGCCTTATTATAGTACAGCCATGGGATGTTACCGTAATAAAAGAGATTGAAAAGGCGATATTAAAATCCGATCTGGGCCTCACTCCTTCAAACGATGGTAAGATTATTCGCATATCCATTCCAGCGCTTACCGAAGAAAGACGTAAGGAACTTGTAAAAATAGTACGAAAAATTTGTGAAGACTATAAGGTGGCGGTGCGTAATATCAGGCGTGATTCAAACGAACTGATCAAAGGTTTAAAAAAGGATGGCGATATTTCTGAAGATGATGCTTTCAAAGCACAGGACCAGACCCAGAAGATAACGGATGAACAAATCAAGCTTATAAACGACGACATCTTTAAGGAAAAAGAGAAAGAGATCCTTGAATTCTAGTGAATCCTCCCCTGTTAATGCAGATATTGATCCAGCGAATCTCCCCTGTCATATCGCTATCATCATGGATGGTAATGGGCGTTGGGCAAAAAAGCGTATTTTAAATCGCATTGAAGGACATAAAAAGGGCGCTGATGTAGTTCGACTTATTGTTAGAACCTGTCGTGAGATAGGTATTTCCATCCTGACTTTATATGCTTTTTCCACTGAGAACTGGCAGAGGCCGAAGATCGAAGTCGCCGCTCTCATGAGCCTCCTGAAAAATTTCCTTGAGTCAGAGCAGAAAGAGATGCTGGATAATAATATCCGTCTCAATGCCATTGGACAGATAGAAAAGCTGCCGGAAGATGTTCAGCATGTCCTGCATAAGTCAATGACTCTAACAAAAAAAAATAACGGTTTGATGCTTAATCTTGCATTGAGCTATGGAGGGCGTGCCGAGATAGTCAGGATGGTCCGGGAAATAGCAACAAAAACAAAAGAAGGCAAGATTGATCCTGACTTAATAACGCCCGAACTCGTATCTGATTTTCTTTACACAAAAGGAATGCCCGATCCGGATCTGCTTATAAGAACCAGCGGTGAAATGCGCATAAGTAATTTTCTTCTTTGGCAAATTGCGTACACGGAGATTTTTGTTACAAAAACCTTATGGCCCGACTTCGGCAAACAGGAGTTTTTGCAGATTCTGAAACACTATCAGCGCCGTGAACGCAGATTTGGAAAAGTTTAACCCAGCGCGCGTACTATAGGCTTTCAGATAATTCATTTCACAAGGCTATAAGAGAAAAATTTGAGTAAGTCGCGCGGATGTGTACGTCGGCGAGGATTTTGACTGATAACGCAGTGAAATTATTTATCTGAAAGTCTATATTATGCATTTAAAACGGTGGACTACAGGTATTGCATCCCTCCCCTTTCTTTTTTTGATGATTTACAAGGGAGGGCTTTTGTTCGCTATTTCAGTGAGCATAATATGCTTTTTGGCCCTGTGGGAATATTTTCGTATTGTTTTTAATACAAAAGGTAAAACAATATCGGGCATTATCTTGCTTCTGGCCACATTTGTTGGACCTGTCATTATATGGGCGGCTTATAAAAACGCATTAGATTTTATTATAATCATAGTTGCTTTTAATTTAATTATTTCCGGCCTGTTTACCATTACACAGTTTAAATCCGATCCGTTCATACTTGAAAATTTTACAAAACAGGTTCTGGGGATTATTTATATTCCCATATTACTTTCCTTTCTGATTCTGATCCGTAGCGGAGCGGACGGAATGCTATGGATATTTTTCCTTTTATTTGTAGTTTTTGCCGGTGATATCGGCGCGTTTTATGCTGGTTCTTACTTAGGTAGTCACAAACTCTGTCCTTCAGTGAGCCCCAAAAAAACAATAGAGGGTTCAATTGGGGGGCTTTCTTCGAATTTGGTCGTCGGATTGTTTTTTAAGTATTTTTTTCTTACTTACTTACCATTGGGAGCAAGCATCCTTTTATTCCTCTTCATTGGTATCGCAGGCCAGGTGGGCGATTTGTTTGAATCAGCGCTAAAACGTTCCGCTGGTATTAAGGATTCCGGTTCAATATTGCCGGGACATGGCGGCATTCTGGATCGTATAGATGCTCTTCTGTTTGCCGCTCCTGTGGCATCTTTTTTTAAAGAGTTTATATTCTGTTAATTTGACCATGTAACTATCTATGAAAAATCTTTCAATACTCGGATCTACCGGATCCATAGGACGTAATACTCTTAAGATTGTAGAAATGTTTCGTGACCGGTTTGAAGTCAAAGCTCTTGCTGCGGCCAATAATGTTGAATTATTAGCCAAACAGATTGAAACATTTCATCCTGAAATAGCAGTGGTTTTTGATGAAAACAGAGCTTTAGAATTGAAGAATATACTTCCTGCAGGGACTGGCGTCGAAATATTGTATGGAAAAGATGGTTACAGGGCAGCAGCTACTTATGATTCTGCCGAAATGGTTGTAACCGCAATGGTAGGTGCTGCAGGATTGATGCCTACCCTGGCTGCAATTGAAGCTGGAAAGAACATTGCACTGGCCAACAAAGAAACCCTTGTCATGGCTGGGGAGATCGTTGTAAAAAAAGCAGCGGAAAAAAATATAAGCATACTTCCCATAGATAGCGAGCATAGTGCTGTATTTCAATGTATTGCAGGCCACCGCAGAGAGGATATGGATAAGATACTACTGACAGCTTCAGGCGGTCCATTCTTGAACAGGCCGGCAAATGAATTTGTCTCGATAAAACCAGAGGAGGCTCTAAATCATCCTACATGGCAAATGGGCAAAAAGATCAGCATAGATTCGGCTACTCTTATGAACAAGGGGCTTGAGGTAATTGAGGCAAAACATCTTTTCGGAGTATCGCATGATATGATTAAGGTTGTGATTCATCCGCAAAGCGTGATTCACTCAATGGTTGCCTATAGAGATGGGGCGGTTGTCGCTCAATTAGGCATTCCGGATATGAAGGGAGCCATAGCATATGCAATATCTTATCCGGAACGTCTTCCGCTTAAGCAACTGATTCCGGATTTTGTAAATATTGGGGCGCTTACCTTTCAGCAGCCCGACTTAACAAAGTTTCCATGTCTTGCACTGGCTTTTAAAGCCTGCGAAATAGGTGGAACAATGCCTGCGGTTTTAAATGCATCAAATGAAGTGGCAGTGGAGGCCTTTCTATATAAACGCATTGCATTTACTAATATCCCAGAGTTAATAAAAAATACAATAGAGAAACATTCATCTGTCAAAGATCCAACATTATCTGATATCCTTGAAGCCGATAAGTGGGCAAGAAAAACAGCTATTAAGCTGATAAGCTGATAAGCTGATAAGCTCAACAGCTCACAATAGGAACTATTGTAATTATGAGCACAAGTATATTTGCATTTATAATAGTATTAGGAATACTTATATCATTTCATGAACTCGGCCATTTCCTTGTTGCCAGGTTGTTCGGAGTAGGGGTAGAGAAATTTTCCATAGGATTCGGCCCCAAGATATTCGGCAAAAGGATAGGCAATACTGATTATTGCGTTTCGGCAATCCCCCTTGGCGGTTTTGTAAAAATGGTAGGCGAGGATCCAAATGCTGATGTCAGCCCTGATGATATATCTGTTTCTTTTACCCACAAGCATGTTTTAAAACGAATTTTAATTGTTGCTGCCGGCCCTTTCTTTAATCTTCTCCTTGCATTGATAATTTTCTTTGGAATGTTCCAGATTTATGGAACTTTTATTTTAGAGCCTTTCATAGGAGAGGTTAAAGAGAATAGCCCGGCTTCCAGAGGAGGGCTGGAAACAGGCGATAGAGTATTAGCTATTAATGAAATTCCCATTGAGAGATGGGAGGACTTGGCGAAAATTATTTCTGAAAGCAATGGAGAGGAACTTGTATTACATATTCAGAGAAACGAATCTATAATTGTCGCAAATGTTAAGCCGGAACAGATAACGGCCAAAAATATTTTTGGCGAGGATTTCCAGCGTTATGTTATTGGTATTACATCTTCAGGAAATGGTTTTTCAAAAAAATTGAACTTTTTCCAGGCCTTCTCGGAGAGCATAATACAGACTTATAACATTTCAAAGTTAACTGTAGTTAGTATTGTAAAGCTGATTCAGGGTACCATTTCGACAAAAACTCTGGGCGGTCCGCTTATGATCGCACAGATGGCAGGACAGCAGGCCGAAGAAGGAATATCAAACCTGTTGTTTTTTATAGCGCTGCTTAGTATTAATCTTGCCATAATCAATTTTCTGCCCATACCTGTTCTGGATGGAGGTCATCTGGTTTTCTTTTTTATTGAGGCGGCAACAGGGCGTCCAGTAAATGTTAGATTTCGTGAAATTGCCCAGCAGGCAGGTATCTTTTTGTTGATTATGCTCATGATTTATGTGTTTTATAATGATATTACACGAATGTTTTTTAGCTAGTTTGATTGTAATAGTATATACTCTTAGGTTTTTGAATTTTACTTATTGATTTAAGCGCATTTCTTTTTGAACCGCAGAATGTCGAAGTAATGAAAAACGTTATTAAACTTCGTAATTCGACATTCAATGTTAAATGCTATTATTATGCCTAATAGACTGGAAATAACATTAAAATCCGATTTGTTTGATGCCGAGGGCGAAGGTATTCGACAGAAGGCAACGCATTACTTTGGGATTAACCTTTCACAGGTAAGAACAATTCATGTGGTAACAATTGATGCGCGCCTGTCGGATGATCAATTGAAGAAAATACAGACAGAGGTTTTTACAAATCCTGTAACGCAAATTTCTTCTTTTAAGCCTTTGCCTGTTGAATTTGACTGGACTATTTGGGTCGGCTACAGGCCTGGAGTTAAGGACAACCCGGGCAGCACTGCGGTTGAAGCAATGGAAGATATTCTGGGAGCAAAGTTCGGTCCAAATGAAGCTATATATACATCAAAGCGTTTTTGCCTGAAAGGCAACGGTCTTACTGCTGAAGACACGGATAAAATTGCCGGCGAGCTTCTGGCAAATGATATTATACAGCAGTGGAAGATTTTTTCAAAAGATGATTGGGATCCTGAGACAGGGATCGGCTTTATAATTCCAAAAGTTAAGCTTAACCACATACCTACAGTTATCACAATTCCGATAGATAGCGATTCAACACTAAAGCAAATCAGTGATGAACGTAATCTGGCTTTGAATCCAAATGATATACCAATTATAAGGAAATATTTTTTAGAAGAAAATGTTCAGGCAACGCGTGCAAAAGTCGGGCTCTCAGACCCTACAGATATTGAACTTGAATATATTTCTCAGGCCAGAAGCGACCATTGCAATCATAATACTTTCCGGGGGCTGTTCCGTTACCATGATCTTGCAGCAGATAATTTAGAACTTGTGGATAATCTTTTTAAAACCTGCATTGAAACTCCTACCTTGACGTTAAAGGAAAGAAAATCCTGGGTTGTATCTGTTTTGTGGGATAATGCCGGTGTGGGGCGTTTTGACCAGGATCATCATTATGTTATTACCGGAGAAACGCATAATTCTCCGTCCAATATGGAAGCATATGGCGGGGCTATAACCGGCATAGTAGGAATATACCGTGACCCCATGGGTACCGGCAAGGGGTCAAAGCTGATTATGGGCAGCTACGGCTATTGTGTAGGGCACAGGGATTATAAGGGAAATCTCAAACCGCGCCTGCACCCAAGACGGCTTTTAGATGGCGTTATAGAAGGAGTAAGAGACGGCGGCAACAAAAGCGGGATACCAACACCCTTTGGTCAGGTTTTTTTCCATCATGGGTACATGGGCAAATGCCTGGTTTTTGTGACAGCACTTGGTATCATGCCTGCTATGGTAAACGATGAACCATCGGATCAGAAGGATATTTCTCCCGGCGATCTGGTTATCATGTGTGGCGGAAGGGTCGGCAAAGATGGAATTCATGGCGTGACCGCGGCATCAGAGACTTTTTCCGAGCATACTCCCGCCGGCCATGTCCAGATCGGTGACCCATATACCCAGAAAAAGATGCATGATTTCCTCTTAGAGGCACGTGATGAAGGGCTTATAGCATTTATTACCGATAACGGTGGTGGAGGGCTTTCATCATCAGTAGGTGAATCAGCAATGTTCTCAAATGGATGTGATATCCAGCTCGAAAAGGTTCCTTTAAAATATGAAGGCCTTGATCAGTGGGAGATATGGATTTCAGAATCTCAGGAACGCATGACAGTTGCTGTAAGGCCGGAGGATCTAAAACGCTTTCTTGAGCTTTCAAAAAAACATGCTGTGGAAAGCACGGTTATAGGAACTTTTACCGATACGGGCAAACTTCATATTTCTTACAATAGCAAGACCTGCGCTTATATTGATCTTGATCTGCTTTCTTCGGGTTTTCCGCAGTGGGAATTTGATGCGCACTGGCAGCCTCCTGATAAACGTGGGTTGTTTGAGCCGGTTTTAAGGAAACCGGTTGATTACGAAACTTTACTGAAAGATATTCTTGCGCGTCCCAATATATGCTCCAAAGAATGGATTACCAGGCAGTATGACCATGAAGTCCAGGGTACAAGCGTAATAAAACCTCTGGTCGGCACCGGTCGAGACGTTAACAGTGATGCGGTTGTCTTAAGGCCGGTGCTTGATTCTAACAAAGGTCTTGCTTTTTCCCAGGCTCTGATCCCCACTTATTCACTTATTGATGCATATCATATGACAAGCTGCACCATTGACGAAGCCGTGCGCAGGCTCATAGCTGTTGGGGCGAATTTTGAACAACATATAGGCGGCGTAGATAATTTCTGCTGGCCGAATATTCAATATGATTTAGAAAACAATCCTGACGGCAAATTCAAGGCCGCACAGCTTGTCCGTTCATGCCGTGCTCTTCGGGATATTTGCCTGGCATATGAGATTCCACTTCTTTCAGGCAAAGACAGTATGTATGTTGATGGTCATCTTCCTGGCCGTTATGGTGAAACACATAAAGTCTCCGCACTTGAGACTCTCCAGTTCTCAGCAACGTCCGTCATAGATGATATAACTAAATGCATTACAATGGACAGTAAGATGCCCGGTGATCTGGTTTATGTTCTTGGCACCACCGGAAACGAATTAGGGGGATCTGAGTACTACGAGCATTTTGGATATACCGGCCTTAATGTTCCCAGGGTTATGCCCGAACAGTTTGCACCTGTTTACAAGGCTCTTGGCCATGCCGTTGGCAAAGAAATTCTGGCATCTGCACATGGTATATACCGCGGCGGTCTGGGAGTGCATCTTGCTTTGACGGCAATGGGCGGCAACCTTGGCATGGAAGTTGATCTTGCTAATGTGACTGTAGATGATGTTGATCGTAATGACAAAATATTGTTTTCCGAATCTGCCGGACGATTTATTGTAAGCATTGATCCTAAGCGTAAAAAAATTTTTGAAGATATTTTCAAAGACCTTCCATGTGCCTGCGTTGGAAAAATAACCGGAAAACCGGATTTTGTTGTAAAGGGTATTGATAGCAAAATTATTATATCAGTTCCTGTTGATAGCCTTAAGACCGCATGGAAAGAGCCATTCAAAGACCTTTGTTGAAAGATTGTAACAAGTTAGCCTTTTGAAAAAGAGCCTGACAGGATAACAGGATAAACAAGATTTTATTTGAACCGCAGAACCGCAGAACAAGGAACCGCAGAATATCGAAGTAAAGGATATTGATTTATTCCTTTCAAAAAACTTCTGCTGTTCGATATGGGTGCAATACAAAAAAGTAACATAGACCTAAACGTGACTAAATCGGTGCCAAGAAGTACCAATTGAATGATAAATATCGAACAGGTAATATTGAATATCGAAGCGTGGATGTTTTTTTTAAATTATTAATTACCTTCCTTCGTAATTCGACATTCCTTGTTCGACATTCGACATTAAGCTGATTAAACGGGTTCAACAATTACTTGATATAATTTATGTCACTTTTTTGTATTGCATCCGTTCGACATTCACATGCTACTAAACCAAGATGATTGTTTAAGTTAGCGCTTAGGGGGCAGGGTAAGATATGCTATCGGAGAAGTCAATATGAGCAAAGTAAATGCACTTGTACTTGCCGGATACGGCTTGAATTGCGATCATGAAACAGCCTATGCCTTTGAACTGGCAGGAGCAAAAGCTACCAGAGTTCATATAAATTCGCTTATTGATGGAGATGTAAAGCTTGAAGATTTTCAAATCATGGTTTTTGTCGGAGGATTCAGTTGGGGAGATGATCATGGAGCAGGCGTTATTCAGGCTGTACGCCTTAAAACAAATCTTGGAGAAAAGCTGAAAGAGTTTATCGATAATGGCAAACTTGTACTTGGGATATGCAATGGATTTCAGACTCTTGTGAACCTCGGGCTTTTACCTGGTTTTAACCATGATTACAGTGTGCGGTCAGTAGCGCTTACATTTAACGATTGCGGAAATTTCAGGGATGACTGGGTAAATCTGAAAGTAAATTCTGCATCACCCTGTATATTTACAAAGGACATGGACTGCTTAGAACTCCCCATCAGACACGGTGAAGGGAAATTCTATTCAGATGAGTCCACCATAGAGCACCTTGTAAACAGTAACCAGGTTGTAATTCAGTATTCCATGCCGAACGGAGAACTTGCAAACAGCGCTTTCCCATACAATCCAAATGGATCAGTACTTGATATAGCAGGAATATGTGATCCAACCGGCAGAATTTTCGGCCTTATGCCCCATCCTGAAGCCTACAATCATCCAACGAACCATCCAGACTGGACCCGCCAAAAGGAAGAGCTTAAACGCCAGGGCAAAGTATTTGAGATAAGCCCCACGATAGGATTACGAATTTTTCAAAATGCCGTGGACTTTATCAGCAATAGCAATAGATAATTCGGGTTAGTACGTATTACTCAATGCTGATCATTGCTCCCCCAAACCTCTATCAAACCCCGTGCAAAATATTAAATATTTTAATAGTGCTATTAAATATTTTAATAGCTAAGATATAATTTATCTTAAAGCAACAGTTTGAATTCCATGATAAAATATATTTATCAGCAATTGGGTTTTAATTTATTGCTAATTATTTCGAGTTGATAACAGATTTTATCTGTTAATTATCAGTAATTTTTATTGAAAACGCCGGAATGGCATAAAATTTGTATTAACTAATTTAAACACTATAAGCAAAACGCAGGATATGCTACGCACCGCCACAAATTGAGCTTATTTGACAAAAATACAGTTATAACCGCGTCAAGGATATTTTATGTCGCTTCACAATAAACAATCGGGTTTTACCTTGATTGAAATGATGATTGTCATTGCTATTTTAGGGATTTTTGCCGGTATTGCGATTCCAAACTATCTCTCTTATATGCCGAAACACCGGTTGAACGGAGCGGCCAGGCAGGTAATGGGGGATTTAATGGCGGCGAGGATGAAAGCGGTTAGCCTGAATCACAGGGTCAAGGTGTTCTTTTATAGTAATCATGAATATAAGATATGCGATGACGCAGATAATAATGGAACAGTAACTGATGGAGAAGGCGATGTTCAGCTTAGAGATATTCAGAACGAATATTCTGATGTAACATTTGATTCGAGCAATCCCCCGGATCCGGTATTCAGTTCCAGAGGAACTGCTACTAATCCCACCATTACCTTTCAAAATTCCAGTGGATCGAAAGATATTACAATTAGTATTGCTGGCAGGGTAAAAATAAATTAACTGATAGCTCAAAACAAAAATGAAAAGTATGAACTTTATGAACATGTTTAATACCAGTAATAATAACGGTTTTACCCTGATAGAAGTTCTGGTTGCCATGGTTATTCTGTCAGTAGGACTGCTTGGAACAGCAGCCCTGATAACAGGGATAATCAGCAGCAATAAGCTAAGCAACAGGATTAGCACTGCCACGACTTGTGCGCAGGATAAGATGGAAGAGATCAGAAGGCTTGGATATTCAGGCATGCCTACATCGGATACGACTACGACAGAACCCTATAATTCTATTACAAATTATTCCTTGTATAAAAGGGTTACATTTACAGACGTTGTCAATCCGGCCGTGGGTATGAAAACGGTGACTGTCACAGTATCTTGGGATTCGGACAATAGTTCGATTGAGTTGAAAACGATTCTTGCGCAATAAAAACTATGTATTATTCAATTGAAAATAAAGAGAGCGGGTTTACCCTGATAGAACTGCTGATTGCCATGACAATAGGCCTGATTATCCTGACGGCATTGTCGAGCACTTTCCTTATGCAGCGCAAAATATATGATGTTCAGGAACAGATTGTCGAGATGGTGCAGACAGCAAGAGCTGCTATGGATATGATGACTAGGGAGATCAGGATGGCGGGGTATGATCCCACTGATTCGGCAGGCGCCGGAATTGTTACTGTCACGTCCAATTCTATTAACTTCACTCTCGATATAACGGATGATGCGGAAACTGGCCCTCCCGATGGAGATACAGGTGATTCTAATGAAAACATCACCTATTCACTCTATACAGAAGATGGCATACAAAAACTGGGTCGAAAATCGACGTCAACTGCCGTCAATCAGCCGGTTGCCGAAAATGTCGAAGATTTACAAATTTCTCAGTCAGGTAATTCTATCAATGTATCCTTAATCGCCAGAACTTACAAACCCGACCCTGATTATACTGATCCGACATATGGAGACCATTATCGAAGATATACCCTGACATCTGTTATAACCCCGAGGAACCTTAATTTATAAATGGGGTAATTTGCCATGAAGATAAAAAAACAAGTTGGCATGATATTAAGCAATGAAAAAGGAATGGTTCTTCCCCTTGGGCTTATGTTTTTGGCTATTATAGCAATTCTGGGAACCACGGCTGTTATAATTACAACAACTGATCTTAAAATAGGAACCAATTACAAGCTCAGTCAACAGGCATTCTACGCTGCCGAGGCCGGTACAAGCCGGGCGATGTCCAAGATCGAGGATTTCATCTTCGGCGGTACTGAGGCCCTGTCAGATACGGATGTCAAGGTTGATCCCACAAGCAGTTCGTATGCGGCCACCTACGAATATAAGGCTGAAAAGAGGTCGGGTCCGCTCCAGCCAAGGGCCGGATATGAGGTGGGTGTATGGGCCGGAGTCGGATTCAACCTCAATGCCATCGGAAGGAGTGGAACGGCTCAGAGCAAGATAAAAATGCTGTCCAGGGCTACCGTGCCTATTGATGCATATACAGGAGGTAAATAATGAAAAGATTGATTCTATCTATAGCGATGTCCGTGATGGTCTTAATCGCTAACCTGGCTTCCGGACAGGATGTGAAGGCAATATATGGCAGGCTCGACTCTGTCTCAGATAAGATAGTGACGGTAAACAAAACAATAATCGCCTTGCCTGAAAAAGTAAGCGTTTATCGCGCAGACCGAAGCCCGATCTCACTTAGCAGTCTGAAGATAGGGGATTACGTCTCCGTCACTCTCCTGAGCAAGACCAAGGCGGTTATAAAAATGGTAACGCGACAGGAAGCAGATCGGTACAGGCCGTTAGATGTCCGTTAGGAGGTGGATGAAATGAAAAGGATTATACCAGCAATAATAGGCATAATTTTACTGCTGGGTGGGTTTTCACCAGTTTACGGTGCCGGTGATGTAGATAGTTTTATGGTGAGTGTGGACCCGAATATATTGATTCTCTTCGACAATTCCGGCAGCATGCGTACCCTCATCTTTCACTCCGGCTATAACCCCTCCACAGTATATTCCGGGGATTTCATTTCAGATACTATTTATCCGATCACTTCCTCCGGCAATTATACATACAATAGCCGGACTGTGTACCTAAGGGGTGGAGATGCAGATCCCCTGTCCAGCGGGACAGATTATACAAGGTATCCCGGCAATTATTTCAACTGGATATTCTGGCACGCCACGGCTGCGGAACGTTCCAGCCTTCCCACCAGCACCAGGATAGAGGTGGCCAAAGAGGTTATTACAAATTACATAAACGACGCCAGTAATGTCCGTCTGGGGCTTATGAAATTCAACTATGATGCCGATGACGGTGGCGGGAGCGTAGTCTCTTCCATAAGCGATTTGACAACCAGTTCCAAAAGCTCGCTGATCAGTGCTGTAAATGCTATCGCTCCTGACTCAAACACTCCTCTCGCAGGAAGCCTTTCGGAGGCCTGGCATTATTTTAGCGGAGACAGCAAATGCTATGGCGGTTCCGGCAAATACAAAAGTCCTATCCAGTATTGGTGTCAGAAGAACTTTGTGGTAATCATCACGGATGGTGAACCCTGGGCCGACAGAATGACCAAAAGCTGCGCCACCTCCATGAAGAGCAACTGGGATGGAGACGGAGAAGTCGAACAGCCGGCCAATGATACCAACCACTGGTACAGTTACCGGTACCTCGATGATATCGCCTACTATATGTATAACAATGACGCCCGTTCCAATCTTGACGACATTCAGAATGTCTATACCTATACTATCGGCTTTACCATTCAGAGCCAGCTCCTCGATGATACCGCTACTAACGGCCACGGACTTTATCTTACCTCGGATAATGCCGGCGAGCTCGCAGCGGCCCTGGATTCCGCAATAGCTGACATCATCGAAAAGTCTTATTCCTTCACATCGCCTACTGTCCCGTCGCTGATGGCATCGGGTGGAGACGTGCTTTATCAGGCATCGTTTGAACCGTCGGACGAGGCCTTCTGGAAAGGCCACCTCTATGCATATTCTATCGATTCTTCGGGAACTATAACCAGCACCCTGTGGGATGCCGGGACAGTGCTCCGGGACAGGGCAGCCTCCACACGGACAATATACACTGTAATAAACGAGGCCCTTGTTGAATTTAATAATATAAACATAATCGCTGCCGATCTCGATGTCGCAAATGATACAGAAAGGGACAAACTCATCAGTTATGTAAGAGGCATAGACTCTTACGATGACGATGGCGACGGCAATACTACCGAAGAAAGAAGCTGGAAGCTCGGAGACATATTCCATTCCGGCCCGGTTATAGTCGGCGCCCCCAAGAGGTTCTATTTCGATTACGGCTATAGCGGAACAGGTGGGTTCTATGAGAACAACAAAGACCGGACAAAGATCATACTCGCCGGCGCGAATGACGGCATGCTCCATGCCTTTCAGGCCAGCGACGGGGAGGAGCTATGGGCGTTCATCCCACCGAATCTCCTCAGCCGGCTCAAGCATATGAGGACAGCTCATACCTTTTTTGTGGACCTGCCGGTCAGGGTGGAGGATGTCTGGTCCGGCACAGGTGACGGTACAGGTGACGGTACAGGTGAGATTGCGATCTCCAAGACAGCCTCTGAGTGGCATACCATCGCCGTGGTTGGTGAAAGGCAGGGAGGGAATAAGTTTAATGCCCTCGACATCACCGATACCACGTCCCCTTCCTGGCTCTGGAGTTTTGATACCTCAGGTGAGACGTGGGGGAGACCCGCCATAAACCGGGTGAATATCAGCGGCGACGAGGTGTGGGTGGTAATAATGAGCGGCGGCTATGATTCTGCCGGTAACAACGGAAAGTCAGTTCATATAGTGAATGCGCAGACCGGGGCAAGCATCTGGAGCTATACGTCAATGGACGATAGCGCCCCTGCGCCGCCTTATGCCGTAGATATAAACTTTGACGGTTTTATAGACCGGATCTATTTAGGTGATCTGGGTGGAAATATGTACAGGTTCTCCGTGCATGACAGCAATACAGCCAACTGGTTCTATTCCAAGCTGTTCGATGCTTCGAGCGGACAGATACGCCCTGTTTATACACAAGCCGTCGGGTCATTCGATACCCAAAACAATCTCTGGATATATTTTGGTACCGGGGACAAGTCCGATCCCACAGCGCCCAATGCCCAGGAGAAATTCTTTGCCATAAAAGAGGGCTGCCCATACGATGCGTCAAGCTGTACAGATTACAGTCTCAGCAACCTGACAAACCACACTACTCAGTCTGGAGAGGTGACCGACCATGGCTGGTATATAAATATGACCGGTCAGGGTGAGAAGATACTGAGCTCCCCGACAGTCTTTGGCGGCGTAGTATATTTCACCACTTACACGCCCTCACAATCGGCAGATCCGTGTGAAGCAGGTGGAAGCTCGACCCTTTACGCCGTTGGTTATACCACTGCCGCTGGACAGCTTGCTGACGACAGCAGGACGTTATCACTCGGTGACGGAATGGCCTCCACGCCTATAGTCTCTATCTCACGAGACTCTTCTACAGGCCAGTTGTCAGGATCGGTTTTTGTCAATACCTCAACCGGAGGGTTACAAAACGCCAACGTCAATCCCAATATTCCTTCATCTCTCGTGGACTATATCTACTGGAAGGATATGAGGATCGGGGAATGAAGGAGACCGACATGCTGGATATAAAAATGATATATAATAATGAAAAAGGAATAGTTCTTCCCCTTGGGCTTATATTTTTGGCTATTATAGCGATTCTGGGAACCACGGCTGTTATAATTACAACAACAGACCTTAAAATCGGTAGCAATTACAGGGCCAGCGAGCAGGCTTTCTATGCGGCGGAAGCTGGGATAGAAGAGGCACGGGCGCGACTTAGGGTATCCTCCACGGATGCTAATTATGCAGGAGACCTCTCTCCTTACGACGAATGGTGGTCTGCCTATATATTAACATCGGATTCGTGGCAGACATCCGATGATCCGGACCATAATGGAAGTTATAACAACTACATTCCAACTTCATTTTCCCATACAAACACGACCATCACAGCAAACAGCCTTCA
Source organism: Deltaproteobacteria bacterium (assembly GCA_030262895.1). Lineage (GTDB taxonomy): Bacteria > Desulfobacterota > Desulfobacteria > Desulfobacterales > ETH-SRB1 > B13-G4. The sequence continues at coordinate 26,285 of JAJSZW010000042.1, forward strand.
GACGGATATCTCATATTTTGTCAAAATCAGACACAAGAGAGAGTACGATGCTGAACAGACCGGACATACAATCTCGTCGCCACAGTACTATGATGGTGACGGAGATACAGGAACCAATCCTGCCGCCACACCTGGCAATATTATCTATTACGGCTATAAAGATAACTCATCCACTACAGTAGAACAGTTTACAACAACCACTGCAAATCCTCCCAATGCGTCACCTGTACAGATTATAACTTCGCATGGAATGAGTGGGGGAAGCTTTAAGATTATCGAGATAGAGAGTAGTAGACCATGTGGGCCACCTGTAGTTTCGGCCCTTTATGGGAAGAGTGTCGGAGGCAACGGAACCGTCAGTATTGTTGGTGACGATAACTGTGATCCAACGAACTCTCTTCCAGCCGTGGCTTATTATGATGAAGAGACGTTAAGCGAGGGTGGAAATGTTACGCTAACCTCTAGTGCGGGAGCTACAACAGAGCTCTCAAACCCTATAGACGTTGCTCAGCATGTAAACAATCTGACATTAGAAGCAACGGTAATTTTAACAGCCGATCAAACGGGTTACAGCGTTGGAAGCAGCTCCGACTATAAAATCGTATATTGCGACGCAACGGTGTTAAGCCCAGACAGTCAACTGGATTTAATGAACCTGACCGGATATGGAACGTTGGTAGTAAAAGGCGATCTATATTTCGGCGGCAACTTAAATTGGAAGGGACTTATAATAGCCAGCGGAAATGTAGATTTTTTTGGGGGAGCAGGTGGACAGAATGTTACCGGTGCTGTTTTGGCAAACAGCATGTCATCATTACAAGGAACTGTAAATATTACTTATGATTCATGCGAGATAACCAATGCGCAAAATAATTACTCGCAGACAACGTTAATATGGAAAGAGTCATTGAACTGAAGATTCCCTGGTCAGCTCTTTTAGCTTTTGATCTATTACCCAAGCTTCTTTTCGAACTTTGTCCCTTTCGGCCATTGTGCCATGTTCGCATACCTCATTGTACCTTTCCCATGCCTTCTTGCTCGCTTTTTTTAATCTTCTAATCTCGCTTTCAGGATGAGGCGGCAACAGGGTCTCTTTTTCCTGCTCCGATTCGGGTTTGTATTCAGCTTTCGCCTGGACATTTTCTTCTCTTGCCGGTCGTGGTTTTTCCACTATATATGGCAAATCAGACTCCCTGATTTCCCTGACAAATTCTTTTTCAATTCCCACAACTCCACCGCGAAAGTAAAACTTTATCTGCCTTCCCTCTTTCCAATAGTAGTTAATTATAAATGTAGAGCCGTTTTTTAATTCAATAAGACAAGAGGAAAAGCAGATAGATGGACATATGAGAAATACAATGGTTATTATAGCTGCGATATAATTTTTCATAAGAT